>NZ_JAUBSH010000144.1:0-11731 GCF_036704705.1 Microcoleus sp. K1-B1
TGATAAGTTAGATTTAGACCGGAATTTAATTTTAAATCACCCTAACCTTCCGTCAGTCCTATCCTATGGTACTCTCGCTGCTTAAAAACTGTCCGAAGTATTGGGCTACGATCATCAGTCTGATACCAATTGTTAAAAGTCACAGAACTCCGCCCCGGACTTAGGCTAAACCGTTTCCCTACCCGATATCTGTACTTCACTCCACTGAAAACCGCTATATTGACAACAGCCTTAATCCATGAAACACCCATAAACGTTCCGCAGTGTGCCAGTTCCCAGGGTGGAATGCACCCACCACCGATCGCCCACAAACGGTTAATAACATCAAGAAGAAGCCCACCCTCGATCGAAGGTGGGCTCAGTTCATGCCAGCTTACCGACAGCTAGGCAATCGGGTCTCTTCGCTGGTAGACGTAAAATATCGGAAAAAGATCCGAACGTCCGAAAAAACTTCTCGCCCACCATTAAGCTTCAGTTTACCCAACCGGATCGGGAAAATTGCGCCCGTAGCAATGTTCCCCTGACATCGGGGAACGCTGGGGCTTCAACTTTTCAATAGACTTCTGCAAAAAAGTAAGTCAAGGGCCGGCAGAATGCCCAACCCCTACTCTGCACAAGAATTAAAATTGTTCCAGAAGTCTCATAATTCTCCTGTTTAACTTTGATTTGCCAACCGATTAGGCATCGTGATCGTGTGCAAAGCGACGGAACAGGAAATCTAGGGCGTAGTTCCGCAAATTGTAGTATTCCGGATCTTCCATCATTTGAACCCGATCGCGCGGACGCGGAAAAGGAATCTCCAGAACCTCGCCAATTGTCGCCGACGGGCCATTAGTCATCATCACCAGTCGATCGGCCAAAAACAGCGCTTCGTCAATATCGTGAGTAATCATCAACACCGTACAGCGGTGATCGTTCCAGATTTTCAGCAACTCTTCTTGCAATTCCTCCTTAGTAATTGCGTCCAGAGCACCAAAAGGTTCGTCTAAAATCAGCACTTTCGGGCGAATTGCCAAGGCGCGGGCGATCGAAACCCGCTGCTTCATCCCCCCCGAAATTTGCGGGGGTCTTTTCTGGGCAGCTTCTGTCAATCCCACCATCGCCAAATGCTCATTGACGATCGCATTTTTTTCAACCTTCGACTTATTCGGAAATACAGAATTAACCGCCAGATAAACATTTTCAAACACCGTCCGCCAAGGCAGCAAAGCGTAACCCTGAAACACCACCATGCGATCGGGGCCCGGCTTCGTAATCCGCTGCCCGTTAATCGTCACGGTGCCCTGGCTTGGATGGCTAAAACCCGACACCATATTTAACAGTGTTGATTTGCCACAGCCCGAGTGTCCGATCAGAGTAATAAACTCTCCCTCAGCTACATTCAGATTGACGTTTTCTAAAGCCCTGTAACCGTTGGGGTATTCTTTGTAAACATTGTCCATCACCAAAAAAGGTTGGCGGCGGCCTTTTCCCCGCTGGATTTGAGTTTTGGTGTTCGTCTGGTTGAGAGAAGTATTAATCATGGGTTTGGGAAATTGTGAGTGGGTGATTTGCGAAGGAAGAATGAAGAGGCAATAGGGAAGAAAGAAGAGGGAATTACTAACTAGCATTTAGAAGTTAACAACTAACAATTAACAACCAACAACTAACAATTAGCAATTACCCTGTTTTTATCCAACTCTAAACCGCTTTAAGCAGCTCGGCGGCCGGAATCGAGTACAACTTCAGCCATCGTGAAATCGCGTTTAATCGCCAGATTGTTGAGATAGCCGATCGGATCGTCAGCATTAAACACCGAGCCGTCAAACAAGCTGAGAGAACCGCGAGTGTAAGTAATATCAGCCATCCCCAGCTCTCGCGCCGCCGTGCTGAACGCACCGACTCGCACCACCCGTTCCAGAATTTCCACCCAGTTGCGCGGGAACACAGTATCGCCCCAGCGCGCCATCTGCACCATGTGCCAGAGTTGTTCGGTGCGGCTTGGGCGATTCACCCCCTCTCCAGAAAACAAGTGGTGGGCGTATTCCCGCATCGGAGTATCGAGGTTGCAAGCAACAGATTTCGGGTCGCCTAGTTGGATGTAACTCTTGTCGGTGGCGACGTACTCCCTTCCCGCGACAATTTCCGAAACCTCGGCTGCGTGATTTGGATCGGCGCAATAGTGGCAAGCTTCCAGCAAAGCTTTGACTAGAGCAATGTGAGTGTTGGGATAAGCATTTGCCCAGTCTTCCCGAACTCCGAGAATTTTCGCGGGGTGTCCGGGCCACAGTTCCAAATCTGTCGCCACCGTAAAGCCGACTCCTTCCATCGAGGCCCGCAAGTTCCAAGGTTCGCCGACGCAGAAACCGTCAATAGTGCCGCCCTGCAAGTCAACGATCATTTGAGCCGGTGGGATATTTTTCAGCAACACATCGCGATCCGGGTCAATGCCGCCGGAAGCCAGCCAGTAACGCAGCAACAGGTTGTGCATCGAAGAAGGGTGAACGATGCCCATACGGTGCGTTTGCGCGGGCGTTCTCTGGAGCATTTTTTTAAAGTCTGCCAGAGTGTAGATCCCTTGGTCGTAAAAGCGCCTCGCGAGGGTAATTCCGTTGCCATTGCGGCTCATGGTGAGGGCTGTAACCGTCGGAATCGGCTTCTCTTGGTGGCCCCCCAAGCTCAACCACATCGCCATCCCAGAGGGCATTTGAGCTGCGTCTAAGTAACCTGCGGCGATGCCGTCTACGATGCCGCGCCAGCTTGTTTCCCGCACGAGGTGGACTTCATCGAGGCCGTGCTTGGCAAAAAAGCCTTTTTCTTTGGCTACAGCCAGGGGAGCACAGGCTGCCAGCGGAATAAAGCCGAGTTCGAGGTTGACTTTTTCCAGGCCGTGGCGGGCGATCGCGGGTACTTTCCGCGCCCGCAGTTTTTTGACGCGCTTCTGCTGGTTAAGGAAGTAAATCATTTCGCTACGTAGAGCGTAGTAGCTGGGGTGTGAGACGACTTCCATCCGCTTGCGGGGGCGGGGGATGTCTACTTCGAGAATGCCGCCAATCTTCGATTCTGGGCCGTTGGTGAGCATGACGATGCGATCGCTCAGCAACACTGCCTCATCCACATCGTGCGTTACCATCAGGGCGCTGATTTCATACTCTTGGCAAATTTCCATCAACTTTTCTTGCAAGTTGCCGCGAGTCAAAGCGTCCAAAGCGCCGAAGGGTTCGTCTAGAAGTAACAGTTTGGGGCGCAGGGCCAGAGCACGGGCGATCGCCACGCGCTGTTTTTGTCCCCCTGATAGCAATGCAGGTTGCTTCTCAGCGTGGGGAGTCAAGCCCACCATGTCAATGTGTTTTTGAATGATTTCGAGGCGTTCGGCTTTGGGTAAGCCGCTCATTACCGAATCTACAGCTAGGGTAATGTTTTCTCTGACCGTCCGCCACGGTAGCAGCGAATAGTTTTGGAATACTACCATGCGATCGGGGCCTGGCTGGGTGATTCTTTGCCCTTCAATTGTCACCAATCCTTCTGTCGGCATATCCAAACCTGCGACCATATTTAGCAGCGTAGATTTGCCGCAGCCTGAGTGTCCAATTAATGAGATAAATTCGCCTTTCTTAATTTCCAGATCGATGCCTTTGAGAGCAATGTATGTGCCACCGTCTGATAAATTAAAAACTTTTTCGAGTTGTTCTACTGCAATCAAAACAGACATGATTTTCTTGCCTTTATTGTAGGTTTGTCATTTGACTGTTGACTGTTGACTGTTGACTGTTGACTGTTCGCTGTTCGCTGTTCGCTGTTGATATATAACAGCTAATAGTTAATATATGACTGGATACAGCAACCTGTTTCTTAAATCAACCAAAAAACTTTTTTTAATCCATTAACAAGAGTTTAAAAAAAAGGTTTCTCAGCCAGGGAGTTCGTAATTGCTGTAACCGTGAACCGTCAACAGTCAACAGTCAACAGTTAACAGTTAACAGTCAACAGTCAACATATCTAATTAGCTACTTTCCTTGAGGGGGAGCAATCTTTTGTTGCAACCAAGCCATCAGCCGATCGAGCAACAAACCAACAGCCCCAATGTAGAACACCGCTAACAGAATTTCGCTGATGTAGTTTTGCTGGTAAGCATTCCAAATAAAGAAGCCGATACCCGTAATCCCCGACATCACGATTTCCGCTGCAATAATCGCCAGCCAAGCCAAACCGATCGCAATTCTCAATCCTGTGAAGATGTAAGGAAGCGCTGACGGAAACAAAATATTCATGTAATATTCCTGACGAGAAAGTTGCAGCACTTTCGCCACGTTGTTGTAATCGTCGGGAATTTGGCGAACACCTTCAGCCGTGTTGATCAAAATCGGCCAAACTGAGGTGATAAAAATCACGAACAAAGCAGCAGGTTCGTTTTGTTGCAGCGCAGCCAGGGCGATCGGCACCCAAGCCAAAGGCGCTACCATCCGCAAAAACTGGAAAATCGGATCTAAAGCCTTGTTCAAGAAGGGATTCGTACCTACCAAAACACCCCCAGCAATTCCCACAGCAGCGGCTAGAGTGTAGCCTTTTGCCACCCGTTCCAAACTAGCCAAAGTCTGCCAAAATAATCCGACTCCGTAGGTTTTGGAGTTCATAAAAGGATACAGCAACAATATCCGCGTCCGTTCGTCAGTCCAAACACTGATCGGTCCCGGCAGTTTGATCAGTCCGATGCTCGACAGGAATTGCCAAACTAACAGAAATCCAATTATTCCCAAAATTGGCGGCAAGATATTTGGGGAATTCTTCTTCCAAAACTCGCCAAATGCTCCTTGTGCATTGCCGCCTCTCCGACTTGTACTTACAGCCATGCTGCTAATCTCCTATCTCTGGTGCTGTGGTGTATTTTCGAGACTAAATTTCGAGACTAAATTATGGGAAGCTAAGACCCCATCACACTTTTTTAATTGCCAAACTCTTAAGGTAAGCTTCGGGATTTTCCGGGTTGAACTCTTTGCCGTCAAAGAACTTCTCAATGCCGCGAGACGTACTTTTCGGAATGTCAGCATCAGCAACTCCGGCTAATTGAGCTGCTTTCTTCCAGATATCTTCGCGGTTGACTTTATCGATGAGTGTCTTTTTGTCTGCCAAGGTTTTTGTCGGCAGGAAACCCCAGCGCACGCTTTCGGTTAAGAACCACAAATCGTGACTCTTGTAGGGATAGGAAACGTTGCCGACGCCATCATTCCAGTACAGCGGACTCATCTTGAAGTCGTTGATGTCTGGTTTGCCGTCGCCCATAACATAATTGCCTTGATAAGGAGGCGTCAAAACCGTCGGAGATACGTCAAAGAAGTTTCTTCCAGAAGTAATGGCGACTAATTCGGCTCGATGTTCGGGCTTGTCGCACCACTGCTGCGCCTCAATTAGTCCTGCGAGTAAGGCTTCGGTGGCTTTGGGGTGTTTGTCTACCCAGTCGCCGCGAATTGCTAGATATTCCTCTGGGTGAGCTTTCCAGATTTCGGAGGTGAGGGCGGACATGAAGCCGATGTTTTCTTTGACAATCCGCAGGGGCCAGGGGTCGCCGGTGCTGAAAGCGTCCATGCTTCCGGTTTTCATGTTGGCGACAGTTTGGGCGGCCGGTACTGTTAGCAGTTCGGCATCTGCGTCGGGATCTATGCCATTAGCTGCCAGCCAGTAGCGAATCCAAAAGTCTTGGTTGACTTTGGGGAAGGTGTAGGCTGCTTTGAAGGGAGTACCTGCTTGTTTGAGGCCTTTGATGTAGTCTTGGGCCGCTTGATCTAGTTTAAGTCCGAGGCCTTTGCCTTGGTGTTTGGCCGCGATCGCAATTCCATTTCCGTGAGTGTTCAACTGGGCTAGAACATACATGGGAATTTGGACGCCGTTTTTGGTGATCAGACCTTTACTAATTTGATAAGGCATCGGCATTTGCCACTGGCCGCCGTCAATGCCGCCGCCTGCCGATCCAATTTCTAGGTTATCTCTGGCAGAGCCCCAGTTGGCTTGCTTAGCAACTGTTACCTCAGTCATGCCGTATTTGGCAAAAAAGCCTTTTTCTTGGGCAATGATTAAAGGTGCTGCTTCGACGATCGGGATGTATCCCAATGTGATTTTAGTGCTTTCAATTCCTTCGACTCTTTTCTCGTTGGCAACAGCCACTACTGAGGTAGCCGCGGGTATTGCACCGTCACCACCGGCAGTTGCACCGGGTTCTGGGGGATTTCCCAAACAACCTTTGAGCAGTATTGAACCCAGGGCAGATGCACCTGCTTTGAGGATAAATTTACGCCGAGAAAGCGCAGAAAATTCATCTGAAAATATTGTCATAGCCTAGCCTCGCTGCAATTCATAATCTTCTGTAACAACATTCACTGAAGGTTATCAACGCGCTTTTTTGCTGTTCGCTAATTGGGTTTAGCGAACTGTTTTGAGCGCTGGTTAGCAGGTGGGAGCAAAAGATTTATCGCTAGTATAAGTCTTTAAACTATCCCTGCTGATTTGACTTGTTTGATTAATATCAATATTTCGATCGGCCGAGTTCTGTGAGGTGGCAAAAAGCGAGCAGCACATTTTCTTGGCTTCGTTATTAGCTTACCGTACTCTTGCGGAAATTATAAAACAATTATTAAATTTGATTGATAAGTAAATCTTTTGGGAGTGCGCTATCGATAAGCAGGGCTGTTTCATTCTCTTGTAGGGGCTGCCACGGGGGCCGGCCCCAATCCCTGAAACGCTTAATAAATCGTGGATGGGGAGGATCGGCACGGAGGCACGACAAGAGTCAAAACGCTGGTTTTCCTGAGAAGCGAACAGATCTTTATTGATAAGGAGCCGTTGGGAAGAGCGATCGGGTTTGCTTATCAAAACTCTTCAAACCAAGATTTGCTGGGTGAAAGTTGTAGCGAAGGGCGATCGGGGGGCTTTCAAATCTATTGTCAATAAGCGACAAATATCGCCACCACCACACATTTACTTTGTTAATATATCTTTACTTTTTTTGAGTCGTTAATTGTAGTAAATTATACAGAAATAATTATTATTTTACGCTTCTGCTGTTTTCACACGGTTAACTGGTTTTCAGTGGTGGACTAAAATTGGCGCTTAATCGTAAGTGATTTACCAAACTAAATATTAAAGGCTAAAACTTGAGAGTTCAGAATATTAGAGGTACAAGATCATGACACTTATAGTTGCAGACAAACACAGAAATTTACAAAGATCGATCGCAGTTACTTGTAGCGCGATCGTCCTAGCATTATGTGGAAGTGGACTATCTGCTGATGCCGCCGAAACGCGATCGTCCAACAGTAGACGAACATTTGCTGATTGGTGTCGCCAAAAAGCTGATTTGAGTCCTGAAGCTAAACATACTGTTGAGGTGCTGTTGAAAAAAGCTGAGACTACAAACTGTGATAAGGCCGATCGGAAACTTTCGAGTCTCATTGAACTCGACCTCATCAACAATTCTATCAGCGACATCAAACCATTGCAATCCTTGACCAACCTGGCCGATCTAGACCTCACATTCAATCAAATCAGCGACCTCAAACCGCTAGAATCCTTAACTAATCTGAGCGATCTCGACATCAGGAGCAATAAAATCAGCGACCTCAAACCGCTAGAATCCTTAACTAACCTGACTGTACTCTCCCTCGGCGAAAATCAAATCGGTGACATCCAACCGCTAGCATCTTTGACTAACCTAAAGCGTCTAGAGCTCTGGAAAAATCAGATCGGTGACATCAAGCCGCTAGTATCTTTGACTAACCTAACTTTGCTCTGGCTCAGCGAAAATCAGATCGGTGACATCAAACCGCTAGTATCTTTGACTAACCTGACTTCACTCAACCTCAGCGAAAATCAGATCGGCGACATCAAACCGCTAGTATCTTTGACTAAACTGACTTCGCTCTGGCTCGACAAAACTCAAATCGGCGACATCAAACCGCTAGCATCCTTGACTCACCTGAAACAGCTCTTCCTCTACAACAATCAGATCGGTGACATCAAGCCGCTAGCATCCTTGACTAGCTTGACTGAACTCTGGATCAACAACAATCAGATCGATGACATCAAACCGCTAGCGTCCTTGACTAACCTGACACAGCTCAACCTCAGCCACAATCAGATCGATGACCTCAAACCGCTAGCATCTTTGACTAACCTGACCGATCTCTTGCTCGACAGCAATGAAATCAACGACATCAAACCGCTAGCATCTTTGACTAACCTGACCGATCTCAGGCTCGACAGCAATGAAATCAACGACATCAAACCGCTAGCATCTTTGACTAACCTGACTTATCTCCGGCTCCTCAACAATCAGATCGGTGACATCAAACCGCTAGCATCTTTGACTAACCTGACTGAACTCTGGCTCAACGGAAATCCGATCGCTCCCAAAACTTGTCCCCTCAAACCAGAGTCTATCTGTCATTGGGAACCCTTAAATTAAATGCTAAAACTTTACAGGCGGTAGGGTGCGTCAGTGGGAAAATCCGAGTTTATCGTGCTCACCACAAGCCTGACGCACCATACAGGTTAATGGTGAATTAGTTGGGCGGATCGAACCGGTTCACCGACAAAGCAACACCGATCATCGGTAGCGCGACTCCGAAACAAATCAGCCACTGATCCAGATTCATCGGAGCCGTCTCAAATATGCGATTGACAAACGGAGAATTAGCAAAGATGATCTGCAAAATCACCGCCAGGACAATTCCCACACCGAGGGCGGGAGCGCCGCTAACTTCTTCCTTAGAACCGCTAAATTTAGCAATCAAAGAAGGCAACAACTGGCTGAGACTCAACAGGTAAAAAATTCTCCCCATTACCAAAGCTTGAATCGCCATCGTGCGGGCCAGTGCCAAAGTTCCCCAATCCGCTTGGCGCACCCATTCAAACATTCCGAAAATCAGAGTCCAGTTGTAAAGAGAAATAGCGATGATCCGCTTGATCCGATTTCCGGTGAGGAAAGGTTCGTTTACTGGTCGGGGCTGCTGTTTCATGACTCCCGGTGACTTGGGCTCGAAAGCAAGTGGCACAGTCATGGTGATCGAGTTGAGCATATTCAGCCAGAGAATTTGTAGCGACAAAATCGGCAATTCTCGACCTAGGAGCGTGCTGAGCAAAATTGTCATTGACTCCCCGCCGTTGACTGGGAGAATGAAGCTGATTGCTTTGAGCAGATTTTTGTAAACAGATCGCCCTTCTTCGACAGCAGATTCGATCGACGCAAAGTTATCATCGGTAAGAATCATGTCGGCGGCTTCCTTAGAAACCTCAGTACCGCTGCCCATCGCAATCCCGATATCCGCTTGTTTCAGCGCCGGCGCATCGTTAACGCCGTCTCCCGTCATCGCCACGATTTCGCCTTGATTTTGCAAAGCTTCTACCAGGCGGAGTTTTTGTTCTGGGGCGACGCGGGCAAAAACTGAGCCGGCTTCTACGGCTTCGCCGAGTTCCTGCTTGCTCATTTCGGCGAGTTGAGCGCCAGTGTAGGCTACAAGTTCTCTGTGGTGCTTGGTTTTGCGGAATCCCATGCGGCGGGCGATCGCCTTGGCTGTAGCGATGTGGTCGCCGGTAATCATTTTGACTTGGATGCCGGCGGTTTGACAAGCTTGGACGGCTGCGATCGCCTCAGCCCGCGGCGGGTCAATCATGCCTTGGAGTCCCAAGAAAATCAGCCCTGACTCCAAATCCGAGTGATCGACGGAATTTTGGCTTTCGGGTACTGGCTTTTTCGCGAAAGCCAAGACACGCAAGCCTTGCTTTGCCATTTCATCGACTTGATGGTGGATTTGTTCGCGATCGACTTCTACCGGATTTCCTTGGGTATCGAGACTGGAACCGCAGCGGCCGAGAATTGATTCTACGGAACCTTTGACGTACAAAATTTTGCCACTGGGAGTTCGGTGCAGCGTTGCCATGTATTGAAACTGAGATTCAAACGGAATTGAATCCAGACGCTGCATTGACTTGGACAAAATTTGCTGGCTCAAATCAGCTTTTTTGCCCGCAGCAATTAACGCTCCTTCTGTCGGATCTCCGACGACTATCCAATTATCGTCTTTGAATTCCAAGTGAGAGTCGTTGCAAAGCAGTCCAGCTTGCAAACATTCTTGCAAAGTTGGAGCTTGGCTGACAGTAATTGGCAGTTGGTTGAGTTGAATTTCACCTTCGGGGCTGTATCCCGTACCCGTAACCGAGTAGGATTCGCCGCCAGAATAGATTTCTTGCACCGTCATTTGGTTTTCCGTCAAAGTTCCGGTTTTGTCGGAACAGATGACGGTAGCGCCGCCTAGGGTTTCGACTGCGGGCAATTTGCGGACGATCGCGTGGCGATTTGCCATCCGGGAAACGCCTACGGCTAGGGTGACGGTAATGACGGCGGGTAAGCCTTCGGGAATTGCGCCGACAATCAGGGCGACTGCGGGTTCAACTGCTTCTTTAAAGGCTGAAACTCCCGCAGGGACTGGCCGCCCCAATCTAACTGCGAAGGTCAAGGTTGCCATTCCCAACACGAATAACAGCCAGTTTTGACTGAATTGGTTGAATTTGCGGGTTAAGGGGGTGGTGAGGTCGATGTGCCGATCTAATAGTTGGGAGATTTTGCCGGTTTCGGTTTTATTGGCGATCGCAATTACGATGCCGCTAGCTTGGCCAAAAGTGACAAAACTGCCGGCATAGGCCATGTTATCCCGTTCTGCTAGTGGCGTTTCTTTTGGCAGAACTATGTCTCCAGACTGTCCTAATTCTTTTTCGACAGCAACAGATTCCCCGGTGAGTCCCGATTCGTCGATTTGCAAGTCGCGGACTTTCACTAAGCGCAAGTCTGCCGGTACTTTGTCGCCGGAAGTCAGGGTTACTAAGTCGCCGACAACGAGTTCTTTGGAGGGAATTCTTAATTTTTTGCCGCCCCGAATGACTGTGGCTTCGGTGGTGACAGCTTGGGCTAGGGCTTCAATTTTTTTCTCGGCTCCAGCTTCTTGGATGAAACTAATAGTAGCGTTGGTGGTTGTTACGCCCCAAATTACGCTAGCGTTTAGCCATTCTCCGATCACTGCTTTGATTAAACCTGCACTCAGCAAGATGATCAAGAGGGGTTGGTTAAATTGCAGGATAAATTTTAACCAGGCTGGTTTCCCTGCTTTAACCGTTAGTTCGTTGGGCCCGAATTTCTGTTGGCGATGGTTGGCTTCTGTCGGTTCTAAACCGCTTTCCAGGTTGGTTTCTAAGATAGTTGCAACCTTGGATATTTCTAGGTAGTGCCAATATTGCTCTGCTACGTCTACATCGTTGGCGGATCTTGATGGCATGATTCTTCCTGAATATTTGGGGTGTCTGACGAGCTTCGATCGCTCCTTAATAGGCACGCTCAATACAACTCAGCGCTCGTTGGAGCGTGAATATATTGAGCGGCTTAATTGTTGGTTGATTACTTTAACGGGCTGTGACTTACATCTATAATACAACGGATGTGGCCGTTTGTGGCAAGATATTTAGGGAATTTTTTCCGGCGCTACATCTTGTTTGGGACTTGGTGGCTAAGGTGGGGAAAAGTCGATCGAATCCCTTGACATTTTGCAAATTTTAGGTGTGGTTAAAGAAAGGGAGGACACGGAAGTCACGGATTCATTATTGAGCACGAGTCAGGAGTTATCGATCGCAGTTTATTTAAGGGCAGAAATTCCCTCGCCCTGGCTGTCGCGATGCCATCGCCTGCGATCGTTGTGACTTGGATGCCGCAGGT
>NZ_JAUBSH010000145.1:0-10884 GCF_036704705.1 Microcoleus sp. K1-B1
TAAAGGTTTCATCCTATTTTACCTTTTTTTGTCTACCCCCTTGACAATTTGCACTTTTTCTTAACTTGTCACAAATGGTTATTATCAACTTGAATGAGTTAATAAATAACCCTTTACGGTTGTCCATTAAAGAGTGACTACATTCTGTTTTTGCTCATAAATAAAAGTTTACTTTTACTGGTTTAGAGAGGAGTGAATTCCTCACTATAAACCTGGTAAATTATTATTCATTTTCAGGAAATTGAGTGAGTTAATAAACTCTGTTGAATTCGATCTAATAATTGTGCTGCCGATAAGGAAGAAGGCAAAATTTTGGCAGATACTTCTTGCAGCAGAAAGTCGATCGCCTCTGATTCCGAATTTACAGCAGACCGATAATCCCAGACTAAAATTGGCAGTTTTACTGCCATTTGCCGCAGGTTCGATAGCGCCTGCAGCATAGCGGTTGATTCTGAGGGGGCATCTCGCAAACACAGCAAAACTAAGTCAACGCTTTGATATTGCAACTGCTGCAAAACTTCTGTCCAACAGGGAGCGATCGACCCTCGAAATCCTGCGGTGTGGACGTACTGAATCAAAGCTTGAAAGTTGGGAGTAGAAAACTGGGAATTGGGGAGGGGAATCTCGGCATTTGTCGATCGATCGCAATGCTCCAATTCTCCCGTCGGGTTCCCAGAAGTTCGGTGCAAATCGGGTAAAGTCGAAATGTCGGCAAATAAAATGCTGGGCTTCCAACTCATGCCCGCAGCAACTTGAATTACTTGCCACAAAGCACTTGGCATTAACCCGGTTGGTGAAGTTTCACCGTCGTCGGGACTGCTAGTGGCTAAACAGGGAAATACCGACAATCCTTTGACTTGATTTGCCAGTTGCGTAGTGCGGGGGTCTAAAGTCACCAAGGGGAGAGAACCCAAATTTCGAGACCGACTTAACTGTTCGATAAAAGCTAAGGGGTTTTGCAGTTGACTTGTACCATCCAAGACGATCGCGTCGGGCCGCCAAATTCTGGCCACGAGTTCTGCTTGGCCGAGGTCGTCTGCTTCTAAAACCCGGCAGTAGTTGGGGTTGAGCAGTAAAGCGGAACCTTGAGACGAACTGTTTTGCGGGCTGAGCCACAATACGGTTAAAGAACTCTTCACTTTGCCCGTACTGCCATTACTGTGGCCGATCAAGTCTGTCAGCAGCCGCCGCAAAGCGGGTTCTTCCACCGGCAAGCTCAAAAAGCCTTCGGCTCTGTTGACACTGGCCCGTTCTTTTTCGCCTCTGGTGGCCGTGACGATCGCCGGAATCGATCGGGTATCCGGGTCACTCTTGAGCAGCGTCAGCACGTCCCAACCCGACAGCAGTGGCAGCAGCGGGTTGAGGAAAATCGCTTCGGGACTGAACCTGCGAGCTTTTTCCAGCGCTTCGGTGCCGGAACGGGCGACTATTACTTGGTAGCCCAAACCTGAGATGACGTTGGTTAAGTCTTCGATATATTTAGGAACTGCTTCGACTATTAATACTAAACGAGAGCGAGAATTGGCGATCGGAGTCTGATATTGGGGTTTTAATAATTCTTCCTCGTCTGCTCCAGATGCCGGGACTTCTTCGCTGTTTCCCGGAGGACTTGGCGGCAGCAGCAGGGTAAATTGAGAGCCTTGGTTTTCAGAGGAAATAAATGAAACGTCTCCGCCGTGCAGCCGAGCTAGGCGTTGAGTCAGTACCAGTCCCAGTCCGGTTCCTTGAAAGCGGCGGGTGAGGGGGCTTTCTAGCTGTTGGAATTTCTGAAAGATTAGGTGCTGTTTGTCGGCCGGGATGCCGATGCCAGTGTCCCAAACTGTGAATGCGATCCAGCCTTCCCAAACATTTACTTTCAATCCGATTTTGCCGCCGAGTTCGGTGAATTTTAGGGCATTGGAAAGGAGGTTAACCAGCATTTGCCGCAGCCGCAGTTCGTCGGCAATTAAGTGGCTCAGTCCCGGTTCTATTTCGAGTGTAAATTCTATTTGGGCGGAGGGTTCTGCGTTTGCTGTACCGTCAGTTGGACTCGCGCTGGGAGGGTTTTTTTCTTCTTGCTGTTGCAGTTGTTTTGCTTGTTCAAAGGCTCTTTGGCAGGTTGATGCTATTTCGACTGCTTCGGGAATTAGTTCTAGCTGCCCGGTTTCCATCCGGGTTAAGTCTAATATATCGTTAACTATTGTCATCAAATGTCGCCCGCTTTTATGGATTAGTTTGGCGTAGCGTGTTTGGCGATCGTTTAGTTCTCCGATCAATTTATCTTTGAGGAGGCTGGACAAACCAAGGACGGCGGTGAGCGGGGTTTTTAGTTCGTGGCTGATGCAGGATAAAAATTCGTCTTTTAGTCGGTTGAGGTGGATTAAATCTGCGTTTTTCGCTGCTAGTTCTTTTGCGACTAAATGTTCTTCGGTGACATCTTGTCCCATTACTAAAATTAGCTTGTCTGAGAGCGGTTGTTTGACAAATTGCCAGATCCGTTCTTGACCTTTTTGTACGGGGCACTCGCAAATGTAGGTGTCTGGTTTGCCGGCCATGGGACACCAAGCTGGAGCGGTTAATGTTGAGGGGGAGGCAGCAGCGTACAGGGGCAGCGGACAACTGGTTGCTGCGGTTGAATCACGCGCGGCGAAGCTATCCCGCAAATCGCCCGATCTATTTGCTCCTACTAGGCTCCTGCATTCTTTGGTGATGGCGTCTAACTGCACGCTCTTGTATTCGCTTGTTAAATTGCTTGGTTTGCGGGGCGAGTGTTTACCCAAATTTGCTGCTGGTTCTGGAACTGGTTCTGGGCCTGCTCCCAGCAAAATCCGCCACGCTGCGTTTTGGCTGACTATTTGTGCGGTAGGGGTTTGCAATCTCAGGGGCAGGGGCAGTTTTTCCAACAGTTCAACTAGGGAGTTCAGGTTTTCAGAAGGTTTCAATCCTGCTTCTAAAAAGCGCAATTGAGCGTCTAGGGCGGTGGCGATGGCTTCGGAAACCGGTTTTAATTCGATTTCTTTGACGGTTGTTTCCTGCTCTGTGAGGCTGCAGAGCGAGCTGCTGTTGAGTGCGGCGAATTGCAGCAGGCTCAGGCTGTCTAGCATTCCTAAAAATTGACCGCTGGCATCTGTGACGGCGATCGGGCTGTTTGAGGAACTGCAGGCGGTTTGGCGGTTTGGCCGGGCTGGGGTGTTCTGTTCCTCTGTTTGCAGGTACTCCCAGAATTCGCTGACGCTCATAGTGGCGGGTAATGCCCTGACTGGTTCGATCGCGATCGAGCTTTCTGACAAAGGTTGCTGCCCGTCGTTTGTACGATCGGCTGCCCAAGCCCAAAGGCTGCGGAGGTAGACTAATCCCAGCGGTTGTAACTGTTCGTTGACTACTGCGACTCGATCGCAGTTGCAGGAGCTGAAAATTGACTGCAGCGATTCTAGCGCACCCGTTTGGAGGCACAGCGGCACTGGCTCGATAAAATTTTTGAGACTGGGGGTGGTGAGTGGCATAACAAACCTGAGAGTCTGCTCGCGAGAGCAGTAATATTTTTGATGCTCAATGTAGCTGCGAATTTCTGTATCTTATTTGTTTTATATCAGTTCGCTATCAGGCTCGGTATCCGCACCGAGACCGGGGAGTTCGATGCCTACGCCTGATTTGAGGCGACTAGCAATTATTTTAAGGCTTAAGCTTAATTGCAGAAATCACGCTCAGGGTGCTTGACACAAAAACCACGGAGTACACTTTGATTCTTCTTCTGGTAGAAGCGCATCTCTTATTTTGCGGTTAAGATTGGTTAAAATAAATGTTGAGATGATTGTTAAAATGTTAAGTTTTTTGTAAAGGAGATATCAACTCTGAGCGATCCAGCACTTTCAGGCAACTTAGGTGGTGCACCTACAGCTTTGCTTCCTCAACTTTCTATCGGTATTTTTGTCCGCTCTGAGGAAATCGCAGCCTCTGCGATCGAGCTTTTGAGAGGGGAACGCTATACTTTAACGCACATTAAGTCGGCAGTGGAGCTTTTGGGGTTCCTTAAGCACAATTATCACCTTGATTGTTTGGTTTTGGAGGTGGATGGGGCTCTGCGATCGCTTCTGGGCAAGCTGCAAGAACGATCGCTCTTTTTGCCTGCTGTGATTTTTTCGCCTCACGCGCCGGTAGATGGCAGGCACGAAGCACCATATTCAGATGGTTTTGAGGCCGCAGCCAGTAGCGCAAACAATAGTCAAGACGAAAGCTGTGCTTTTTTTTATCACCCTGCTGAGGTGCAACTGGCAATCGCTCGATCGAGCGAAATAGCTGCAGGTATCGATCGGGCGATCGCACAATTTCTGAAACTTTCAACTCCGGTTCCTGTCAATTACCAATCCGTAACGGTCGATGCGACAGCCCAATTGACTGCTCAAAGTTTGCTCAGCCGACAGCAGCGGCGACTGGCGGAAAAACTACGGGAGCGATTAGGATACTTAGGTGTGTATTATAAAAGAAATTCCCAGATTTTTTTGAGAAATCTGTCGGTACCAGAGAAGCAAAAGTTTTTGGAGCAACTCAAGTCAAGTTATCGCGACATCGTTTTGAATTATTTTTCTCAAGATGCTGCGGTCAACAATCAAATAGATGAATTTGTGAATTTGGCTTTTTTTGCGGACGTTCCCGTGACTCAAATTGTAGAGATTCACATGGAATTAATGGACGAGTTTGCTAAACAGCTAAAAATAGAAGGGCGCAGCGAGGAAATATTGCTGGATTACCGTTTGACCCTGATTGACGCGATCGCTCATATGTGCGAGATGTATCGGCGATCGATTCCGAAAGAGACCTCTCAAGGTAGAATGTAGAAGGGATTCGGCCTAATTTAAAAAAAAAGGTAGAAGGTAGAATCTAACAAAAAACAAAGGAGCCGACTAACTGCCGCGCGAGCGCGAGGCGGAAATTATTATAAAATAACAAAGAACAGCGGATTTAAGACAAATAACAACTACAACTAACATCTGACAACTAATACTCAACATTTAAAAAAGTTCATGAGTCCTCTGAAGAAAACCTACGTTCTGAAGCTGTACGTTGCGGGGAATACTCCCAACTCAGTGCGAGCTTTGAAAACCCTAAAGGACATCCTAGAACAAGAATTTCAAGGTGTCTACGCGCTGAAAGTCATAGATGTTCTCAAAAACCCTCAGCTAGCAGAAGAGGACAAAATATTGGCAACCCCGACGCTGGCCAAAATCCTGCCGCCGCCGGTGCGAAAAATTATTGGCGATTTGTCCGATCGTGAGAAAGTTCTGATAGGATTAGATTTGCTCTATGAAGAACTTCGCGAAGAAGACCTGAATTCATAAGATAATCAGGTGAGAGTCAGTCGATTTTAGATTTGAGACTTCGGTTTGGCGTGAAACGTTCGGCGAGCGCTCAGTCGAAGCGTCGAGTCGCGCGAGCGTCGAACGATGTTAGATTTTAGATTTACTCCACAGATGAATCTGGGAGGTTGAACAAAAGTCTAAAATTTTTATTTTTCCACGACAGGAGTACGTGGCACGGTATCGGTTTTTGGGCGGGGTCATTAGTCAGCAGTCAGCAGTCATTAGTTATTGAGCAAGAGCCAAAACTAAAAGCTGGGTACAAAGACTCATGATCGGCGGTTAATGAGTGACAACTAAAGAATACTGAGAGTTGACAAAAATCGACATGAATGAAATTAGTCAAACGGTTCAACGAAAAGGATTGGTAACGCCAGGAGTTGAAAAAATTCGCACGATGATTGAGGGTTTCGATGACATCAGTCACGGCGGAATGCCACTCGGCAGAACCACCCTAGTCAGCGGCACATCAGGAACGGGAAAAACTTTATTTGCTGTACAATTTCTCTATAATGGAATTACCCATTTTGACGAAGCTGGAGTGTTCGTAACTTTTGAAGAATCTCCGACAGATATTATTAAAAATGCTTGCAGTTTCGGTTGGGATTTGGCACAATTAATCGAGGAAGGCAAGCTATTTATTTTGGACGCTTCCCCCGACCCGGAAGGTCAAGATATCGTAGGAAATTTTGATTTATCAGCCTTAATTGAGCGAATTCAGTACGCCATTCGCAAGTACAAAGCCAAGCGGGTTTCAATAGATTCTGTTACCGCCGTATTTCAGCAGTACGATGCAGCATCGGTGGTGCGCCGAGAAATTTTTCGCTTAGTTGCGCGCCTCAAACAAGTAGGAGCAACTACAGTTATGACGACGGAACGGGTGGAAGAATACGGCCCGGTAGCGCGGTTTGGAGTGGAAGAGTTTGTGTCGGATAATGTAGTGATTGTTCGCAACGTTTTGGAAGGGGAACGCCGCCGCCGCACAATGGAAATTTTGAAGTTGCGCGGTACAACTCACATGAAGGGCGAATATCCTTTCACTATGACTAATGACGGAATTAATATTTTCCCATTGGGGGCGATGCGATTAACTCAAAAATCTTCAAACGTGCGGGTTTCTTCGGGCGATAAAACTCTCGACGAGATGTGCGGTGGCGGTTTTTTCAAAGACTCGATTATTTTGGCTACGGGTGCAACGGGAACAGGCAAAACGCTATTGGTGAGCAAGTTCTTGCAGAACGCTTGTATGAACGGCAATCGGGCGCTGCTTTTTGCCTATGAAGAGTCGCGTGCTCAGTTGTTCCGCAATGCTTATTCTTGGGGCATTGATTTTGAGGAAATGGAAGAGAAAGGACTGCTAAAGCTGCTGTGTACTTACCCGGAATCGGCAGGTTTGGAAGACCACTTGCAGACTATTAAATCAGAAATTGCTGAGTTCAAACCTTCTCGAATTGCTATAGACTCGCTGTCGGCCTTAGCTAGGGGTGTCAGCAATAATGCTTTCAGGCAATTTGTGATTGGAGTGACAGGTTTTGCGAAGCAGGAAGAAATAACCGGCTTTTTCACGAATACAAGCGACCAGTTTATGGGTTCTCATTCGATTACGGACTCTCATATTTCTACGATTACTGACACGATTATCATGTTGCAGTATGTAGAGATTCGAGGAGAAATGTCGCGGGCAATTAATGTGTTTAAGATGCGGGGGTCGTGGCACGACAAAGGAATTAGAGAATACACAATTACTGAAAGAGGGCCACAAATTAAAGATTCGTTCAGTGGTTACGAACGGATTATCAGCGGTTCTCCTAGTCGGATTACAATTAATGAGAAGAGTGAGCTATCGCGGATTCTCCAGGGTGTGCAAGGTCAAGACGATGAGGATATTTGAGAGTTAGCAGTAATTCGTCGTTATTAAAAATAGGTTGGGTTGAGCTAGGAAACCCAACTTTTTTAATTTGAGGAGTTTGTGGGCGTTGCTGATTTAGGGTATGAAGGGCTAAATATGCAAGTCAGAGAAACCAGTATCCACAAAACTTCGCGATTTTCAAGTTATTTTTTTCATACCCTGATTAAGCAACGCCGTGAACACTATAGAAACCGCGACAATGTTTTGCAAGTTCTTAAGTGCTGAAATAGGAGCTTTTATTGCCGATCGAACCCAATACCTATAGTTTTTACACAGCAACAACAATACCTTGGGAAAAATCCAATACCCTGGCGATCGCAAATCTCTTGAATTGCCCTTGGAAGGCGAATGCTGGCTGTATGATCAACCTCAGCTCGATTGGCAAACACGTAGCCTTGCTGGTGTTAAAGTTATAGTAGGAGGGCATTCTCCTGAACTAGCTTGGGTTCATGGCCATCGATATATTCCCATCGCCGAAAAAACTGGATTGATATTGCCCGAAGAGCAAATTGATTTTAGAGCAAGCTTGCGGGCAATATCAGCAGTGCCTAGCAGCAGGACTAATTCTTCCTAATATCGCGGTGAATTTGTCGGCACGTCAACTCAGCCAACCGACTTTAGTCGCTAAGAGCGATCGCATTGTTGAGCGCACCGATATGAAGCCAAAATATCTATAGCTAGAGATTACGGGAACGGCAATGATGCTTAATGTTGACATTAGCTACAATCTTTTGAGCCAATGATCGGAGCATGGTATTGGGATTTATGTAGATGATTTTGGGACGGGGTATGCTGCTTTTAACAACCTGAAAAATTTTCCGGTGAAGTCGCTCAAAATTGATCGCTCATTTGTCCGCGATTTAGCCAGCGATCCAAAGCCATAGTTGCAATGACACATCGCTTAAATCTCAGCACAATTGCCGAAGGATTGGAAACCCCAGCGCAATTACAATAGTTCCAATCGAGCGCCTAGGAAATCGGGCAGCGTTATATGTTGAGGAAGTAGGCTATTGCTGAGTTTGCTATTCATTTAATCCGACATCCTGAATTGTTGTCTACCACTATGTGGGATCATCAATCCTCCCTCATGAAAGCGCGCCAAAGTCTTATAATTAATTTAATGCTCGTGTCGCTCAAATGACTAAAAAAATTTTCTTACGGAATAATATAAAAGTGTTAGGACAAGGCACCCAGACGATGATGTTTGCTCATGGATTTGGGTGCGATCAAAATATGTGGCGTTTCGTAACACAGGCCTTCGAGAAGGACTACAAAATCATCCTATTTGATTATGTAGGTTCGGGACAGTCTGATATTAGTGCCTACAGTTATGAACGGTACAGCAACCTCAATGGATATGTTCAGGATGTCCTTGATATTTGTGAAGAATTGGCGTTGACTGATGTGATTTTTGTCGGTCATTCGGTCAGCAGTATGATCGGCATCCTGTCCTCAATTCAAGCTCCTAATTACTTTAAGCGCCTGATTCTCCTAGGGCCTTCACCCTGCTACATCAATGATTTACCAAACTATTACGGAGGGTTTGAGCGCAAAGATATTGAGGATCTCCTCGATATCATGGAGAAAAATTACATGGGTTGGGCAAGCTTTCTGGCGCCAATGGTGATGCAGAATGAGGATCGTCCTGAGTTAAGTGAGGAACTTGAGACAAGTTTTTGCTCCACTGATCCGGTGATTGCAAGTCGCTTTGCCGAGGTAACTTTTTATTCTGACAATCGCAGTGATTTACCCAAAGTATCAGTACCTTCACTGATATTGCAATGCGCTGATGACGTGATTGCTCCCACCGAGGTAGGGGATTACCTCCACCGCCACCTACCTAAAAGTACGCTACGGCTGATGAAAGCTACGGGACATTGCCCGCACCTGAGTCATCCACAAGAGACGATCGAGATGATGAAGGAGTATTTGAGTGTACCTCATACTACCTGATTTGTATGGCAAACATGACCTACCAGATAGACGAGCTACTCAACACGTCACCCTGTGGATTCCTCTCGTTTGCGGACGATGGTACGATCGTCATGGTCAACGCCACATTACTGCAATTACTCGGATACGAAACCGATGAACTGCGGGAACGGAAAATGGACTCGATTCTGCCAATGGCCAGCCGGATTTTTTTTCAAACCCATTTTTTCCCCCTGTTGAAGCTCGACGGTAAAGTAGAGGAAATTTACTTCTCATTAAGGTCAAAGCAGGGTAGTGATATACCCATGCTGATCAACGCTGTGCGTCGAAATCAGGGAGGAAACTTCGTCAACAATTGTATCTTGATCTGTATCCGCCAGCGTATCCTATACGAGGGTGAAATTATTAAAGCCAAAAAAGCAGCAGAGGCAGCTATTCTCGCCCAAAAGCAAGCAGAAATCGCCCTGCGGAAACAGTACGACAAGGCTATATTACTTCAAGAAATTACTCAACACATCCGTCAATCTCTTGATTTGTCTACAATTTTTGAGATTGCTTCGCAGGATATTCGCTTGTTTCTTGATGCCGAGCGCGTCGGCATATTTAAGTTCGATCCTGATAGTAAATTTGGATATGGTGAGTTTGTTTCAGAATCCGTAGGCGAAGGATGTAAATTGGTAAGCAAAAATCAATTTAACGACCAGTGTGGTGGTGAACAATATCCTGATTCATATCAAGAATGGAGAACGCAGGTAGTAGAAAATATCAATAATATTGACCTTCAACACTGTTACCGCGCTCTTTGGAAACAATTTCCGGTTCGGGCTAATTTAGTTGCGCCGTTGCTCAATGGACAAGATTTGTGGGGGTTGTTATGTATTCATCAATGTTCTGCGCCTCGGCAATGGGAAGAATTTGAAGTTGACCTTGTTAAACAGATTGCTAATCAGTTAGCGATCGCCATTAAACAAGCGGATATTTTTCAGAAGTTGCAGAAGGAATTGGCAGAAAGGCAGCAGGCTCAAGCGCGGATGAGAGAAATTAATCAACAACTGGCACTCTCTAACGAAGAACTAGCCCGCGCTACTCATCTCTTAGAACAAGTGGTAAATATTGATGGGTTGACTCAAATTGCTAATCGTCGCTGTTTTAATGACCGCTTAGAGCATGAATGGCAGCGGCTATACCGGGAAAAAAAACCTATTTCTCTTTTGTTATTTGATGTGGATTATTTCAAACGTTATAATGATTCCTACGGTCATCAAATGGGGGATAGTTGTCTGTTCAAACTTGCTCAGACGGTGCAAGAGGTGGTGTACCGTCCGGCGGATTTAGTGGCGCGTTACGGCGGAGAAGAATTTGCCATCATTTTGCCTAATACAGATATTGAAGGAGCGAGTTCGGTGGCCCAACGGATTCACGCTGCTATTCAAGCTTTACATATTCCTCACAAAACCTCTGATGTGAGCGATGTAGTTACTATTAGTATGGGTATCGCCAACTTAATTCCGATTTCGGAACTATCATCGGCTGACTTGATTGCGATCGCCGATCGTTCACTCTACCGTGCCAAGCAACAGGGGCGCAATCAGTCCGCGACCTGCGACTACAGTGGGGATTCGATTTTTGACACTGACCAAGAAAATGGGATACAAGCCCCGTCCTTTGAGGACGGCTTTTCTTGATTTCTAATGTATTCCTTCAATACTT
>NZ_JAUBSH010000146.1:0-9938 GCF_036704705.1 Microcoleus sp. K1-B1
TTTTTGTGCGTTAGCCTTACTTAATTCAGTTTACCCTCTCCGGGGACTGGAAGAGTTTATTTCTTGGATGTCCCTAAGAGAAAATAAAGGTGTGGTGAGATAATAATTCTTGTTTCCATTAATTCAACTTCCGAAGAAGCCTAAAGCAGCAGGTCCTGTCGATCCTAACGGCGCAGGTTCCAGTTTCCATTAATTCAACTTCCGAAGAAGCCTAAAGAAAGGGTGTGAAAGACGTTAACTACGCGATTGGAGAAGTTTCCATTAATTCAACTTCCGAAGAAGCCTAAAGATCTACTCCGGTAAAGATGACGACTTTGCTTATGGCAGTTTCCATTAATTCAACTTCCGAAGAAGCCTAAAGAACGAGATGTTGAACGCATCATCCAAGATGCGGAACGGTTTCCATTAATTCAACTTCCGAAGAAGCCTAAAGTTGTAAATCCGAAAAAATGTCAACTCTGCAGTATTAGTTTCCATTAATTCAACTTCCGAAGAAGCCTAAAGATCAAATCAGGTTTGTTGTTTCCTAACAATAACACTTGTTTCCATTAATTCAACTTCCGAAGAAGCCTAAAGCTGCAACCGGTGGAGTATAATCTAGCCCTAGCTAAGTTTCCATTAATTCAACTTCCGAAGAAGCCTAAAGAAGTGAAGGGTATGTGGAGGTTGAAGCTTCCAATCAAGTTTCCATTAATTCAACTTCCGAAGAAGCCTAAAGTATTGATGTCGCCTACAAAAGCTTTTTCGCAAGGAGAAGTTTCCATTAATTCAACTTCCGAAGAAGCCTAAAGTTGAAAACCGCGAATACCACGTGGTGGCTCAGGAAAAGTTTCCATTAATTCAACTTCCGAAGAAGCCTAAAGTTTGTAGTAAACAAAATTGTTCTTCAAGGGGTCTCTAGTTTCCATTAATTCAACTTCCGAAGAAGCCTAAAGATCTCGGTTGAAAAACCGGTGAACCACAATCCTTTCCTGTTTCCATTAATTCAACTTCCGAAGAAGCCTAAAGAGCTTAATAACACTGCAGATCAATATCCAAATGATCGTTTCCATTAATTCAACTTCCGAAGAAGCCTAAAGATCAGCCTCATCAGCCTCGCGAAACAAGTGCTGTAATCGACGTTTCCATTAATTCAACTTCCGAAGAAGCCTAAAGCTCTAATTACAGCCTTAATCGTTTCGGTTTTTCTGGTTTCCATTAATTCAACTTCCGAAGAAGCCTAAAGGCTAGCTCCTAGAAGCCTTACCCTAAAATAAGTCTACAGCACTTTTTCGTGGGGGTCAAAATTTAAAGTCAATAAAAGCAGGATATTCTCAACAAATCAGCAACCTACAGTAAAATAAGGCTTCCAAACCTTTACCCCAAAAGAATTTCGTGGGGGGTAACGACAGAATAAGGGTTTCAGACATCACCTACCCCCCACGAAAAAGCTAATTAGACAACCGTGGAACTAACAAACAGAGAAAAAATCCCTTTCTCTCACCCACCGAGCCCTACTTATCCCACATCATCGGCCGATACACCTCAACCTCTCCCATCAACGCTGAGATGTACTCCCGCACCTGCAATTCCAAACAGCGACGGTACGCCACCTTATAACCAGTATGGGGATGAGTCGTCTCCGACAGCAACTTTTCATCCCAATGCTTGAGAAACTTCTTCAAAGCATGAGGTTGAAGAAAAACCCCACCCCGTTCATCTGGCGGCGTAAAATCATCCGCAATAAAAATCTGAGAATTAATCAAATACGTTACCAGAGAATCCACAACCTGAGCCCGAAACTCCTCCATCAAATCTGAAACCAAAGCCGGGTGATTGTCGCGGGGCACGTGAAGATTCCCAAAATGCGTGTGCAGCCCCACAGCTTCCACAAACGAACTCACATTCTGACTCAACAAAGTGTAGCCCAAACTCAGCAAACTATTAATCGGATCAGTAGGAGGGCGCTTAGTGCGAACTTCAAACACAAACGGGCCCGAAAACAAAGAACCCAAAGCTTGAAAATAAACAGTCGCCGCTTTCCCCTCATAACCCCGCAGCGCATCCATAGACTCAGCCAAATGCAAACTTTCCATCAGCATTTCCAGCATTTCCACCGCCTGTAAAACCGATGTTTGACTGGCATCCTTCGATTTGCGATAGCGGTTCAACCGCATCAGCAGAATCCGCGAATTGTGCAACTTTGCCCGCACAATTGCCTCCGCTTGCAGCCGAACAAACTCAGGATTCATCGAACAACTCACCTGCTTTGTCAAGTATTCCACCTTTGCCCGCCCGTCGTGTTGCAACCGCCCGAAATAGCGACCCCGCTGCGACAAATACAGAATAGGAATCCGCTGATGCAGCGCACAAGATACAGCCCCGTGAGACACATTGCAGCAGCCAAACAAAATAATGTGGCTTACCCGACTAGCGGGAACTTTTATCCGCAATACCTGCTGGTAATAAACCTGAAACTGCTGGTTTTGAATGCTCAAATAAGCTCCCTGATCCGTGACATACAACGTACTCATAGGTTCCCTCCAAAAATGTTCCGAATTAGCGCGTGGCAAAACAATCCGCTTGACTGAAATACTGCAAGCCAAAGGCTTTCCAGAAAACACAGGTACTTTGCGAGTTACTGCGCGAGAAAAAGGCTGTCCCGAAGTAGGGGCAAACCCCCCGTGGTTGCCCTTTGCGGCTGGCTGGGCGGGCACGGGGGCACCGCCCCTACCTGGGGGGGGTTCCGGTGCAAAAACCTCTCCATTGCGAAACAGATAACCGAGAAAAGTAAACTCCTCATCGGGTGCAAAAATCCGCGTCTTCTCTGGCTGAAGTTTTAAATACAAACTGCCCAGCCAAGAACTAATCTGTTCCAAACAGCGATTAGCTTGAATAGAATCGGCACAAGCGATTGCAAAATCATCGCCAAACCGCACCAAATTCAAACCGTGACTCAAACAAAGTCGGTCAAACTCGTTCAAGTACAAATTAGCCAAAGCACCGGAAAGAATCGCCCCTTGCAAAACTCCCTGATTCGGATACAAACACTGACCCTTAACAACAATTCCCGACCCAAGCTGCTGTTGAATTAACTGGCGCAAAATCGGCTCTAACTGCAACTTCTCCAAATCACTCAATAGCAGCGGCCAACAAAGGTTGTCAAAAAACTTCTCAATATCAGCCTTGACTACCCAAGCCTGCCCGAATCGATAATAGGAATACAGGTGTTTGACAGCCATCTGTATGCCCCTGCCGGGACGGTAAGCGTAGCTGCAATCGAGAAAAACATCCTCCAGCGGCCAATACAGTTCGTCCAGCAAAAAGCGCTGCACAATTCTGTCCCTAACCGTAGGAATGCCAATCAAACGCTTGCCGCCGTTGGCTTTGGGCTGGTAAAAACCCTTAGCCGGACGCGGAAAATAAGATTCCTGCTGCAACTGCTGCTGCAAAATCTGCAACTGGTATCGGGCAACACCGGCAAACAAATCAACCGTAATGCCGTCAATTCCAGCGCTGCGACTACGCTTGCGGACTTGCTGCCAAGCCGCGTGCAGAGGTTCTGGTGTAAATTCCATGTACCCCCCAATTTGGGTTTTAAACCTTACAACTTCGATTTTTGCAGGGGGGTGTTTGAGTTCAGATTTGAGTGGTTGACAAATTTGTATGAGTTGGTGTATGAGTTGAGGTAGCTGCACTGGAATGACTGTTGACTGTTGACTGTTGACGATTCGGATGTAACCAGCGACAACGCGGCAATTCAGGACACGGCAATGCCGTTTCCCTACCTCAGAATCATCTATCGCCCTCTTGTGAGCTAACCATCGCCGGATTAATTGTAGGGACACGGCAGTGTCGTGTCCTGATGGTTCGACTGTGGGTAATATCAATATCCGATGCCACCGGATTTGATATGATGCAAAAAACCTGGTTTCTAGCCACCCGTGCGTAAGTCCTGTTCAGGTTAAGTTGACACGAATACTCTTCACACGCCCTATGTCAAACCGCACTCTCCAAGCAACCGCTGAAGGAATCAAACTCGCCAAAAGAGCTTTGGGACGCAAAAAGTTGACGCAAAAAGCTCTGGCTTTTGAAATGGCGCTCGCAGCTTGGTCAACTGTTAACAGATTTTTTACGGGGAAGGCGATTTATCGATCGATTTTCATGGAGATTTGCCATGTTCTTGACTTAGACTGGCAGCAAATAGTCAGTCCCGAAACAGAACCGGAACCGGAACCTATTGACCCACAAATTGACGAACTGCTTGTCGCAATAGAACGCAGCGGCGCTCGTGCCAGAGCCGCCCTCAATCCCTACATTCTCCCTCCCATTCCCCGCGAAACCCTGCTGTCCAAGTGCCTTAAAGAAATACGTGCCGGAGTCTTTGAAAACAAGCGTCGCATCGTCCCGATTTTAGGAGCCGCCGGATACGGCAAAAGCACCATCCTCGGCAGCATCTACGACGAACTACACGCCGAACAAAGTGAATCAGGCAACAGTTGGCTGGCCTTAGCGCGATGCGACGATTTAATCGAATCCGCTGAAACCTTTGCCCTAGAACTCGGTGAAAAAATTAGCGGCAAGCGACAATCTATTATGGAAATTGCCCAACAACTAACAGCCCAACAAAGTCGCGGCATTCTCCTGATTGACACTTTAGATATTGTACTGACAAAACCTTTAGTTCCGGTGTTGCGCGGCATCTTGTCCCAGTTATTAGAAATCGGCACAACAGTTGCCTTTACCTGCCGCGATACCGACTACAGCAACTTTTTTGACCCCTACCACGAAAGCTTTGCCGGATTCCGAGAAAGCGTCAGCGACAACTGTAAAATTACTCCCTTCACGGGCGAAGAAGTCAAAACGGCCGCGCAAGAATTTATTAAAACCCAACCCGGATTCAGCACTTTAGAAAGCCAGCAATCTTTTGCTAACAAAATTATTGCCCTTTCCGCCGACAGCGTATCCCTACAAGAAATCGTTTGTCATCCCTTGCTGCTAGCTTTACTTTGCGAGTTGTTTGCCGCTGAAGAAACGGTTCCCGAAGATTTAACAGTGAGCCAGCTCTACGAAAAATATTGGGATTGGAAAATTGCCAAAGTCCGCCACAACTTGCAGTCGGGGCATCTCAGCCTAGTCAAACAAAAACTGTGCTTGAAACTAGCGCGGTTGATGTATGAAAGCTCAGGAGAGAGATTGCGTGACTTTGTTTACGAGGGTGATTTAGACCTCAGCGAAACTGATTTCTCGGCTTACAATTCACTCAAAAGTGACGGAATTTTAAAAGAATTGGGAGGCAAGCGTTCTGGTTTTTTTCACCAGACATTTTTAGAATATGCGGTCGCCCGTTGGATGAATACGAGCGAAACAGGCGAACGAGCCAAAGACCAACTTAAAAATGATTTAATTGCTTCTAAAATTGCAGATTCGAGATATTATATTTGGTCAATATTTCGCCAACTTTTAACCCTCCTGAGCCTGCCGGAATTCAGCCAAATTTCTCAGGAATTAGACACAACCAAAATCCTGCCTTTTCGCGCCCTTACCTTTGCCAGCGTTTCCCGCACCGAACCCGAATCCTCAGCCGTGTTGCTGTCCCTGCTGGGAATAGCCCTTATTAGAGACTATAGCTTCCAAGAAACCCTGCTGGCGGCAGCTAGAGGAGCACCGCAGCGCCACGGCGATGTTGTTTGGGAACTCGCAGTTCAACTGCTGGGAAATGTCGGCCCGGAACTCATTAACAAAGCAGCCGAAACTGTTGCGGAACTGCTGGGGCGATTTCCCGCAGCAAAGCCTGCAAATCTTGAATTTCCGGCTGCAAATTCTCGGTTTGAGCGAGCCCTAGCAGCTATTGCCAACCGACAGCCAACCGCCGAAAATAACCGACAAGAATTATATCATATTTGGGGTAAATTTATCGGTGTGTTTTGTGAGATTTATATTAACAAACGGAGCGATGGCGTTGAACTAGAAATCTTAGAAAGCCTAAAAAAATATTACTTTGTTTTTGGCGGCAACGTTCGGTCTACCGTCGTCGAACTTTACTTGACTCCGGGCGTCCCTGCCACTGTTCAGCGAGACTTTCTGCTAACAATTATCTCTCAACCAGTTTCCGAACAATTCAAAGAAAAAGAAAACGCCATACAACTCCTCAGTCGCCTGCTGCCAAACTTTTTAGCTGCGGGCGATACAGTTTTCGGCACCACTTGGCAAACAGCACTCTGCGCCCCTTTAGATAAATACTGGACGGCCGTTGCCGCCGGTGCTGTAGGTCTCGCCGCTGCATCTGATTCAGCCTTGCTAGAAGCGATTTTAAAGAGTACATTCAGCGCCAGTTTGCCAACCGAACTAGGAGATTTAACCAGGCGCAATCTCGCTGCTATTACATCAGCAGTTGGCAGCGGTGCAGTCGATTTAGTTGCCAAAATTTTACTCAAAATTCCTATAGAAACTATCCCCGCCAATCGAACATCAACTATTACTTTATTATTTAGAGAACTGGCAAGTGCTGCTAACAGTGCGCGTCCCCTCAGCAGCGAATTGCAATTAGCTTTAGTTGAGTGGATTGTCCCGGCGATCGATCGAGCTCCCGTAGAATTTATCCGGGCAATTGATGCTTTAGCAGATAATCGAGCGGTACAGCAGCTTTTAGCAGAAATTCTAGAACAAATTCTCCCCACACTGCCAGCACAGCAAACAGCTCAAATTCTCAAAAAACTCAATAACGTTCCTCTTCAACTCGAACCTTACTTACAAAAAAATGCTGCCTCAAAAGAAGCGCGCTCTGCCCTAATTAAATTGTACCGCCAGCAAGCAGAAAATAACTCGCAAACAGCTATTTCTGAACTCGCAAAACTGTGTTTAGACCAGTCGCGAGATGTCGCCCTTGATGCCTCGGCAGTCCTACTCACCCTTGCCGAACAGAAAAAACCCATTGAGTTACAGCAATTGCTGCCAGTCTTTGCAAAGTCTCCCCTCGTTGGCGCGCGCCAAAACTGTTTGAAAGCTTTTATTGAAACAGTCAATTCGCAAGTAGTCGCGACCTCAGAAATTATCGCTGTTTTTGAAACTTTAGAAAACGATTCGGCTGCCGAAATAGTACAACTATTGTATAAATTGATAGAAACGGCTATTTGGAATCATCCTTCAGGAATAAAAACAATGGATTTCGATTTAGCAAAAGCGACCTTTGAGTTAACCAACCGAATTGTTAAAAGTTCTAATCAAGAACTGATTAACATGGGAGCAGCTTCAGCGCTGATTGCTTTCAATCAAATAGCTCTTTTAGAAAAGAAAGAATTCATGTTCCAGATAGGCGCTTGTACCCGCACCTTACTGCGAATTACAGACATCAGCCGCAAAGTAGATAAATTAGTTGTCACAGGATTGCTGACTAAAATTGCTAAATTTGACTCCGAGTTTTTAGCTTCTATTGTCCGAGAAGATTTCATCGCTAGCGGTTCCCTAATGCCAGTAGCGAATCAGTGCGCTGTTGCTGTGGCTGTTGCAAACGACTGCGGCAAAAATTCACCGCTGCTAGATGAGATTTTGAACGATCGCAGAATTCCCAACGAGGTGAAAAGTCGCATTATTCGCGATCGGGAAACTTGAGAGAGCAACCATAATAGAACTCCTGTTGAGCAAGTTAAGCTGAAGCTGTCCTAAAAAATCAATCTTATGAATTCACTAACTTCTCTGCACGACTTCCTCACCAATGCCACCAGCATCTTGAATTTCGCGCTGTCGGTCGAACTGGCGATTGCTTGCCTCTGGGGGGTGTGGCATGGCTTTTGGCGGGCGTGAAGCAAGTGCCGGCAAAATAGCTCTACTAGCTACAATCACCGCAATCATGTTTCGCTTGTGGCAATCGTGGCCGCATGAGTGGCTCATCTTTGCTGTGCTGCCTCAATGCGCGTTCTGGGTGTTTGTTGGGGGATTAGTCGGCTGCACTTTCAAGTGGGTTTTCGAGCAAACAGTTGCCCGCAACTGATAAGTTGAGATTTAAACTATTCTGTAAGCAAGAAATTGCCAGCCGCAATGATGGGATTGAGTACGATCGCATGAATCCCCCTATCCGTAAGCCCATGCCCATTCGCTATCGACCACTCTTACCCCCTGCAAGCCCCACACCCGTTACCTTTTAGGAGGCGACCGCCCCCAGTCAAACGCTATCGACCACTCTTACCCCCTGCAAGTCCCACACCATAAGTGTTGTAGTTAGTGCATACCGTCCTGCCCCAACGAGTCTCCATCAGCCACCATTTCTGAGAGAAATGTCAGGGGATTGCTCATATCAGCAGCGAAACCAAGGATGGCGCGATCTCGATGCTCGTAAACTAAATCTCCCCGAGCATTAAACAAAAAAGTTGCGCCTCGTTGAGTGAGATAAGCAGCATTTGGAACATACGTTTTCCAATGACTCAGCACTTCTCCCATATTCCGCAGCCGTAAAGTTGCCAATTCAAATGGACGCTGGAAACCCTTGCCACCTGCCCACCGGAAAGTGGAGCCTCTGAGGGCTGGAAAAGGAAAAGCCTGGATAATTTCATCATCACCAATTAATTGAGGTGCTTTTGCGTCGCCTCGATATCCTCTCCATACTTCTGCCAGAGTGCCAGGGCTACCAATCCCGGAACACATCAACAATAGATTGACGTAAGCATTCATAGCAGCCGATAAACCCGGTAGTTTTAACGATAAACCTGGATACAGGTCAAGTTTGTGGTGCAGTTGGGCGCTGGGATCTACAAACAAACAGTCGGCAGGAAATCCTGTATAACCACAGAATCGCTCACCCGAGGAGAGTGAGCCAATTCCCACAGCTCGGATTGCTATCCCTTGTGTTTCCAGCCGTTGAGCGTCCCGCTGCAACCACCAAGCATATTCAAGGCTGTCGAAATCTCCCAATTGTGGCAAGAACAGAACCAATTGCCTTATAGAGGATTCGCAACCGTTCAAGATGGGTAAAACGGCTCCATCGCTTACCCGTTGGCGTGAGGTTTGGCTCAAGAGGGTATGGATATTCATCGGCTAATTATCTATTGAGGAATTGGGAAAGTAGAAAATCATCAGTTGGGGGACAGATGCTTTACTCACATCAAATCGGGAGGCTACTTTCTGAATTGATGTATCACCTGGTTGAGATGCTTTAACTATTGCGCTTGAGCTGGCAGGGTATGTCTAGCTGTGCTACTTTACCACAGATAAGCCGGTGATTAGAGGTGATCGCCAATCCTCCTCCGGTTCACAGACTGTATGAAATTGAGGCCGACCAGTCTGAAATATTTTGGCAGACTAACTGGAATCAGTGCCAATCCACGGCATCTGTAGGTAACTTTTCGATCGGCTTTCCCAAATAAAGAATACCGAGAGCAATGGTAGCTCCCGGTATCAGCTTTTCCAGTTCCGTTGTTGTTAAGTAAACCCAATCAGGCTCAATGAAAGGAAAATTTGCCTCACTCCATTAAACACAGCAGATCGTTATTGGTTAGCCTGTTCCAAAGCTGGATTCGTTGAAGCTCCAGCAATTTCGGCTAAGTTAATCTTGACGACTTTATTGCGAGCTTCAGTCACTTTGGGCAATGTTAGCGTTAGAATGCCATCTTTGCATTCAGCTTGCACAGAGTCGTTTTGAATGGGTGCGGGCAAGGGAAGCACCCGGTGGAATTTGCCATAGCGGAATTCAGAGCGGACGTAGCCTGATTTCTCGTCTGTGTTTTCGTAGCGGCGTTCGCCAGAGATAGAAATTGCTTCCGGAGTCACTTGAACGTCAATGTCTTTGGGGTCAATTCCAGGCAGTTGCGCTTTTAATACGAAGTTATCTCCAGCATCAGCCAATTCCAGAGCGGGCATCCAAGTGGCTTCTGAATTATCTCTCGTTGCTGCCAGTTGGTCAAAAACTTTATCGAGTTGCTGACGGATGGTTTCAATTTCCGTGAAGGGTTGCCAAGAGCGCATCA
>NZ_JAUBSH010000147.1:0-9519 GCF_036704705.1 Microcoleus sp. K1-B1
TGAGTTACCTCAGTAGATATATTCTTTTTGTTTACTTATCTTAACATAGTTCGGTTTTTTTGCGCCGACCTACTTACCACCACGGAACAAACTCAAAAAACTCTTAGCCCCCTTTAGCAAGGCTACTTTAAGTGCAGTAATCCACGTTCCCTATTTTTGGCGGCGCACTTCCATATCTTGCGGAAATCTAAAAGCACGCAAAGCAGTGTTGAGTGTTTTGCTGTGAAAAAGGGCGCGAGTAGAGCGATTTGTCATCTTTTCAAGCAGATTAATCAAGTTAATTTTACAGCATCCAAGTGCAACAGAGGCTCAGACCTTCTGCTATCAAATCAGTTATACTCAAAGGTCGATCCTCTTCGAGGGCTTCGCTAACGCACCCTGACTCCTCAAAAAAGCGTGTGAAGCGCAGCTATCGGGCTTTTAATCGATCGCTCAAGAGTCAAAAACGCCACATCTAAAGCTGAGCTAGCTCTCATTTACTTTGCATATTGTAATTATCACCAAAAGCTATAATTTTTTCTCACTCGCTTTCCGCTGCTCCCTTCGGGTTTTACAGCAAAAGTTAAATACAGGTGAGCTGATCTGCACGAAGCGAAAAGTTTTGTTACAATAGGTAAGCTGTTACAAATCGTAACTTATGCTGGTTCCTATTTTAATAATTGACGTTGCCCTCGTTGCCTGGTCTTTGCACTTGATGCAAGAGGCGATCGCGCAACGGGAATTTTCACTAATGCTAGCCGGCACCCTAGTTGCGGTATCAGCCGCCGCCCTGCTAGTCGTCTACTTTCTCATGGGCTCTTGTTTGAGCCATTTAACCGAAATATCCCAACACACTTACTAAATGATAGTAGGCGATTGACCATTGTCCAGAAGCGAGGAGAGTTTTGTGGAAAAAAAGCCGAAAGCCTTGCCTGCAGAAGGCTAAAAACTAATTTCCCCAAAAAGCTTGACAAATATTGGTCAGTTAAGGCATGATTGAGAGCGCGAAAAGAAAGGGGAATTAGCTCAGTTGGTAGAGCACTACAATGGCATTGTAGGGGTCAGCGGTTCGAGCCCGCTATTCTCCATAAATCAAGATTAGGGATAAATTACTCTTGTACCCTTACTCGTAGGGAAACGGCACTCCCGTGTCCTCATCGCCGTGTACTTAGTCGTAGGGAAACAGCATTGCCGTGTCGTTAAATTCGATCGCGCCACACACCGCGAAAACCAATTTTCCCGTAAAATCAAAACAGTCTACCCGCAACCAAAGCGCTACCTGTGGCAAAGTCAACTGAACCCAACAATCCAGAGAGTCCGAGCCAAATTGCCCGCACCCCTCTGTACGACCTATCATTAGAACTCAAAGCCCGAATGGTGCCCTTTTCCGGGTGGGAGATGGCAGTACAGTACGCAGGCATCAGCAGCGAACACCAAGCAGTACGCCAGCAATCAGGAATGTTCGACATTTCCCACATGGGAAAATTTGGTTTGAGAGGGAAACAAGTAATAGAAAAATTTCAACCCTTAGTACCCTCAGACTTGAGCCGCTTGCAACCCGGTCAAGCTCAATATACAGTCTTGCTAAATGCCAAAGGTTGCATCTTAGACGACATTATTTTCTACTGCCAAGAACCAGACCCTATCACTAGCGAAGAACGTGCAGTAATCATTGTCAACGCCGCCACTCGCATCGCAGACAAAGCATGGATAACCACTCACTTAGAATTGAACGGACTCTGTTTTACAGACATCTCCGAAGATAAAGTTTTAATTGCCATTCAAGGGCCGGAAGCCGTTAACTATCTCCAGCCTTTTGTGGAAGACAACCTCGCACCAATTAAGGCATTCGGTCACTTAGAAACAAATTTGTTGGGACAGCCGAGTTTTATCGCGAGAACTGGTTACACCGGCGAAGATGGGTTTGAAATCATGGTGGATGCCGAAGTAGGAAAAGAACTGTGGCAAAAAATGTTAGCTGCTGGCGTTGTACCCTGCGGTTTGGGTGCCAGAGATACCTTGCGTTTAGAAGCAGCAATGGCTCTTTACGGTCAAGATATCGACGATAATATCACGCCTTTAGAGGCTGGATTGGGTTGGGTAGTTCACCTCGACACCAAAGGCGATTTTATTGGCCGCGAAGTTTTGGAACAGCAGAAAGCGAGTGGAGTATCAAAGCGGTTGGTAGGGTTAGAAATGCAGGGGCGGCACATTGCCCGCCACGGCTATCCGGTAATATTTGAAGGCCAAAAAGTAGGGGAGGTTACTAGCGGTACATTATCGCCTACTTTGAATCGGGCAGTAGCCCTCGCGCTTGTTCCGGCAAAATTAGCTAAAATCGGTCAGCAATTAGAAATCGAGATTCGCGGGAAAAACTATCCAGCTAGTGTGGTGAAAAAACCATTTTATAAATCGCCAAACCGACCTAATTAAATTAAGTAGTTGAGCATTAATGCAAGGGCGGGCTAGAAGCCCAACCCCTACTCCCCACAAGAAAGTGTAAGTGTATGTGTTCTTGTGGAACGGGCTTCTAGCCCGTTGCTCATAATTTTGGTCAAGAAGACTCATCTACTAGCTTAGCAAATTTTCGCAGAGTTGCAGCATAGCGATCGCCCGCCACATCCATCAAATCATTATGACCGGCCCCATCAACCCAAAAATTTAATTTCGGCTGCTTCGCCGCTGCAAACAACTGTTCTCCATGCCAAAAATGCACCACCTCATCAGCCTTACCATGAATCACCAAAACAGGCGATCGAACTTTGCCAATCTTATCAATATTCACAAACTTGTCAAAGGGTAAAAGCGGAATCCGCGTCAACACCCGAAAAGCCGAAACAAAGGAACTTTCAACCACCAAACCGCCGACTTTTTGGCGCGAAGCCAAATCAATTGCCGGCCCACCTCCCACAGAACGCCCGTAAAGAATAATTTGCTTTGCAGGTACTCCCAACTGTTGGGTTAAATAATTATAAGCAGCATCAATATCACGATAAGTATTATACTCAGAAGGATTTCCCTGACTCGTGCCGTAACCTTGATAATCATAGGCAAACACAGCAAACCCGCTATCTCGAATCTCTCTGATTAGCCACAAAATGCTGTCCAAGTCTTCCGCATTTCCGTGACTGTAAAGTATGGTATATTTAGCTTGCGGGTTAAGAAAATGAACAGTAGAAATTTTCACGCCATTAGCTGAGCTAACTTTGATAAATTCCCTGTTCTCACTCTGACTAGATGGGGGAGGTTGAAAAATTAGCCGTTCTGAAAAAAAGAAACCGTAAAAACATAGAAATGCGTAAATAAAAATTATAGAGCGCATCAGTCTTTTGACAGAAAATTCTCCAAAAAGCAAGCGTTTAATATTTTTTTTGTTCCACTGAGTCATTACTAAAGGCTCATAGTTGAATAAGATTTAACTAATACTTTTTTATTGCGAGAAAAGACATGGCACTAACATACCCCGATGACCTGAAATACCTAGACACCCACGAATACATCCGACTCGAAGGCGAAATTGCCACCATCGGCATTAGTGCCTTTGCAGTTGACCAACTCGGCGATATCGTGTTTCTAGATTTGCCAGAAGTCGGTGCAGGGTTGGAAAAGGGCGAAGCTTTCGGTACAGTCGAGTCAGTGAAAGCCGTTGAAGACTTGAAAGCGCCCGTTACCGGTACAGTCGTAGAACGCAATGATGACATTATAGAGGCTCCCGAAGATTTGGCAGAAGACCCCTATGGGGCTGGATGGCTGCTGAAAGTGCGCGTTGACAATCCCAGCGAAGCAGACGAGGCTTTCTCGGCCCCGGAGTATCGCAAAATGGTCGAAGGGGAATAGGGAATAGGGCATAGGGCATAGGGCATGGGGCATAGGGCATAGGGCTCGTTGATAATTCCACAATCCGCCAGGGGTTGAAACCCCTGGCTAATAGCACAAGTCGTCTAAAGACGACTCAAATACCAAGCAGTTGGGCGGGGAGTTCCGATAAGTGCAGCTTAATCTACAGTCGTCTTCAGACGACTTTAGCTATGAGACAGGGGTTTCAACCCCTGTCGGACTGTCGGACTGTCGGACTGTCGGACTGTCGGACTTTGATAGAGGCAGAAAATCTTCCTTAGTCGGCGACCGACGACTTTAGCTATGAGACATGGGTTTCAACCCCTGTCAGACTGTCGGACTTGGATAGACGCAGAAAATCTTCCTGGTTTTCTTAGCAAAATGTTACAAACAAAGAAGCAAAAGTCTATTCAGGAGAATCCGCCTTGGTACTCTACAGCCCTCAACTTGAACCCAACCAGCAGCAAAACCTTTCCTCCATCGGTGGTTTTGCGGGCCGGCACATTGGCCCGAAACCCAGCGAAATCCAGGAAATGCTCAATGTTTTGGGGATTTCTAGCCTCGATGAGTTGATTGACAAAACGGTTCCTGCGGCGATTCGCATTTCTGGGCTCCTACACCTTCCCGAAGCGCAAAGCGAGTACAGCGCTTTGGCAGAATTGAAAGAAATTGCTGCAAAAAATCAGGTATTTCGATCGTACATCGGCACTGGATATCACGACTGCATAACTCCCCCCGTCATCCAGCGGAATATCCTAGAAAATCCCGGCTGGTATACAGCTTACACTCCCTACCAAGCCGAAATTGCTCAAGGGCGATTGGAAGCTTTACTGAACTTCCAAACCATGATAATTGACCTCACGGGTTTGGAAATTGCCAACGCTTCTTTGCTGGATGAAGGGACTGCGGCGGCGGAAGCGATGGCGGTGAGTTACGGCGCCAGCAAAAAGGGGGCAAAAGCGTTTTTTGTTTCCCAAGATTGCCACCCTCAAACTGTGGAAGTGGTGCAAACTCGCGCTAAGCCACTGGGAATTGAGGTAATTGTCGGCGACCATCAAAGCTTTGAGTTCGATCGTACAATCTTCGGCGCTCTCCTGCAATACCCCGCCACAGACGGCGCAATTTACGACTATACAGATTTTATTCGATCGGCACACGAAGTCGGCGCATTAGTCACAGTAGCCGCCGACATTTTGAGCCTTTGCTTGCTCACACCCCCCGGCGAATTCGGTGCGGATATAGCCGTAGGAAGCACTCAGCGCTTCGGAGTGCCGATGGGATTCGGAGGGCCCCACGCCGCCTATTTCGCCACGCGAGAAGAGTTTAAACGGCAAGTTCCCGGAAGAATCGTCGGCGTTTCTAAAGATGCCAACGGCAAATCTGCTTTACGTTTGGCCTTGCAAACTCGCGAACAGCACATCCGCCGCGAAAAAGCAACCAGCAATATTTGTACTGCTCAAGTTTTGCTGGCAGTGATGGCGGGTATGTATGCTGTTTATCACGGCCCGTCTGGACTGAAAGACATTGCTGAGAAAGTATGGAGTTTAACAGCACTGTTGGCATCCGGTTTAAGAGGTTTCGGATACAAAATTGGTTCTCAACCTTTCTTCGATACTTTGCGGGTAGAATTGGGAGACAAACCGCTGTCAGAAATACTAGAAGCTGCTAAAGTTCGCCAAATTAATCTCCGAGTTTTTGATGATTCGACAGTGGGAATCACTTTAGATGAAACTGTCACCGCTGAAGATGTGCAAGAGTTGTGGAAAATTTTTGCACAGGATAAGGATTATATCAGGGCTGACGGGCAGAATGCTCTCAACATTCCGCTGGATGCAGACGCATTGAGTTCCTATTTGACCTTACCAGATTTTTGCGATCGCACCAGCAGCTATCTCGCCCATCCAGTTTTCAACAGCTACCATTCAGAAACTGAACTTTTGCGCTATTTGCACCGTTTAGAAGCCAAGGACTTATCCCTAAATACATCGATGATTCCCTTGGGTTCTTGCACAATGAAATTGAATGCAACAGCAGAGATGATGCCGGTGACTTGGGCGGAATTTGGCAAGATACATCCTTTTGCACCCCCCGCTCAAACTCGCGGCTATCAAAAGATGTTCGTGCAACTAGAACAGTGGCTGGCAGAAATCACAGGTTTTGCGGGAATTTCTTTGCAGCCAAACGCCGGTTCCCAAGGCGAATACGCGGGCTTGTTAGTTATTCGCCAGTACCACGAATACCGAGGCGAATCTCACCGAAATATCTGTTTGATTCCCCAGTCAGCCCACGGTACAAATCCGGCTAGCGCGGTGATGGCGGGGATGAAAGTAGTTGCTGTCGAGTGCGATTCCCAGGGCAATATTGATGTCGCAGATTTACATAAAAAAGCAGAGAAACACAAAAATGAATTGGCGGCTTTGATGGTAACATATCCATCAACTCACGGCGTTTTTGAGGAAGAAATTAAAGAGATTTGCGCTATTGTCCACAACTGCGGCGGACAAGTTTATATGGACGGCGCAAATATGAATGCTCAAGTTGGTTTGTGCCGCCCCGGTGATTTGGGTGCTGATGTTTGTCACTTGAATTTGCACAAAACATTCTGTATTCCCCACGGCGGTGGCGGGCCGGGAATGGGGCCGATTGGGGTAATGTCTCATTTAGTAGAGTTTTTGCCCAGTCATTCTATTCTTAATAGTCAACAGTCAACAGTCAACAGTCAACAAACATCAGTTGGTGCTGTTTCCGCCGCGCCTTGGGGAAGTGCTAGCATTTTGCCTATTTCTTGGATGTACATTCGGATGATGGGAGGAGTGGGTTTAACTGAGGCGACAAAAGTAGCAATTCTTAATGCTAATTACATGGCAAAACGGTTAGAATCCTATTATCCGGTTTTGTACAAAGGGAAAGCTGGTTTGGTGGCGCACGAGTGTATTCTGGATTTGCGATCGCTCAAAAAAACTGCGGCTATTGAAGTCGAAGATATCGCTAAACGGTTGATGGATTACGGTTATCACGCGCCGACGGTTTCTTGGCCGGTCGCAGGTACGGTAATGGTGGAACCGACGGAAAGCGAATCAAAGCAGGAATTAGACCGTTTTTGCGATGCAATGATTGCAATTCGAGGCGAAATTGCGGAGATTGAAAAAGGTAATGTTGATCCGCAAAATAACGTCTTAAAAAATGCGCCGCACACCGCAGAATCTCTGATGGTTGATGAGTGGAATCGTCCTTATACTCGCGCGCAAGCGGCTTATCCGGCACCTTGGACTCGCGAACATAAGTTTTGGCCGGCGGTGGGCCGGATAGATAATGCGTTTGGCGATCGTAATTTTGTCTGTTCTTGTTTACCAATGGAGGCTTACACTTAAGATTGAAACCGGGTTTTTTCCCAGATTAAAACTGTCACCTAAATCTCCGAAAAAACCCGTTGGTTGAGCGAAGTCGAAACCATACATTCCGGCTTCGACTTCGCTCAGGATAAACTCCGCCGAAGTGTCGAAACCATACATTCCGGCTTCGACTTCGCTCAGCCTACCGCTCTTTACGGTGGTTGAGCGTAGTCGAAACCCTCCACCTCACCCAAAGCCCCAACAAAATTCCCCCATCTCAGCTATAATCAAAACCATCAACTCCATCCACAAACCCGCCATGAGACGCTGGCCCGACGGACAACAACTAGACGACGGCAAATACATCATCGAAGAATACCTAGGTGGCGGCGGATTCGGTGAAACCTACCGCGCTCAAAATCGCCATGAAGGTAAGTCAGTTGCGCTCAAAACTCTGAATCTTTTCCAACAATTACAGCCGGATTTTGCTAAAACACAAAATAAATTCCTCAAGGAAGCAATGTCTTTAGCCAAGTGTCGTCATCCCCATATTGTCGAAGTTTATGATATATTTCGCGAGGGTGATTTCAATTGTATGGTAATGGAATTAATCGATGGGATTGACTTGGCTACCCATCTCAAAGAAAACGGCCGTTTGTCGGAACAAAAAGCTTTGTCAATGATTCAGCAATTAGGCGATGCACTGACTTGCGTCCACAAGCAAAACCTGACTCACCGCGATGTTAAACCCGAAAATATTATGCTCAGAAAGCGCGGTATGGAAGCAGTTTTGATTGATTTTGGTTTGGCGCGACAGGCGACGTTATCAGTAAAGTTAATGACTAATAGTAGCAGGGGGACTGAGCATTACGCACCCATTGAACTTGCGGAACAACGCTCTCAACTTGGCCCTTATACTGATGTTTATTCTTTGGCGGCGACGCTGTATAATATGCTCACAGATAACAAGCCGATTCCGTCGCCCGGTAGAAAAATTATTGATCCTTTTATTCAGCCAAAACAGTATGATAATAAAATTAGCGACAGGGTGAATGCCGCGATTATGAAAGGGATGGAGTTGGAACCGCAAAATCGCCCGCAGTCGGTGCAGGAATGGTTGGATTTGCTGATACCAGAACCAGTGGTATTGCCATCACCACAAGTCAGCCCTCAGCCTGCACAAAAATCTTTTGAAACGCCGCTGCCAAAACCAGCGCCTCCTGAGACTGCGCGCGTAGTTTCAGCGGTGGGAATGGATTATATAAACTTGCGAAATTTATTGGCGGCAAAAAAGTGGAAAGAAGCCGATGAAGAAACTCTGAGAGTGATGTTGAAGGTGGCGGGTAGGGAGAAAAAAAGATGGCTGGATACAGAAAGTATTGATAATTTTCCCTGCGAGGACTTGCGTACCATTGACCAACTTTGGGTACAATACAGCAATGGGCGCTTCGGTTTTAGCGTGCAGAAGCGTATCTATCAAAGTCTGGGGGGAACTAGGGAATACGATAGCGAAGTTTGGCGGAAGTTTGGCGACAAGGTAGGCTGGAGAAAAAATATACTTGGGTACTACAACGACCTCACTTTTTCAGAGAAAGCACCAGAAGCTCACCTCCCGGTCTTTTGGGAGGCTGGTGGGGAGATGTTGGGCGGTGGGTGGCGGCGGGGTGGGGGGTATAGGTCTCTCTTCTCTCGCGTCGAGACTTGTAGACTGTAATATCTAAGCGTTTCAGGATTTCATAAAAATTTATAACAAAGCCCAAAACCACGAAGCCATGCCATGTCTACATTTCCGACGGGGTTGTCGGGACATAACGAGCAACTAATCAAAGTAAAATCAATCTCAGAAACCGGGTTTCTGCGATAATTTATGTATCATCATCCAGATTCAGGAAGAAACCCGGTTTCTACCTCCCCACCAACAGCCTCCAAAGTCCATAAGCACCGCGCAAAATCTAAGAAACCGGGTTTCTACGAGTATCTAAACATCCTCACCGAGATTTAGGAAGAAACCCGGTTTCTGAGCACCGTGCTACATCCAAGAAACCGGGTTTCTGCGATAATTTATGTATCATCACCGAGATTTAGGAAGAAACCCGGTTTCTGTCGCCCCACCCATCACCCCCAATTCAATTAATTGTAAACAGACATCAACTTCCCCTAATAGTCGTAAATACAGAAGTAGAGGAAATAGTACAATGGATAAACTAACCGAGTATCCCAAATTAATTGAGCGGATTTTAACCGAGTATATAGAATTGTGCCGCCGTCCTCAACCAGACATCGAAACCTTCTTAACTGTACTTTAGACTAAATAAAGATGAGAACGGTGGCTTTGAGAAGAACTAAAGCCACCGCGCCGGGAGAGAATAAG
>NZ_JAUBSH010000148.1:0-8612 GCF_036704705.1 Microcoleus sp. K1-B1
CTATTTTTACCAACGGGGGATGAGGGCTATAAGTCAGATTCAGTCTAGCTCTTAGCCATCTTGTCACCCCCCCAGGCTGATTTCACTGGATACGATGTCTGATGGCCCCACAATTGAAAGTCTCCCGTCTTCTAGTTCAATTTGGTAATCTAAACCCGCTTCGGAAAAAAGTGTTTGAACTTGGTTTAAATCTTTGAGTGTCATCGCTGGCATAAGAAGTTTCTCCTATTCCGATCTGAGCTTTGATTTTAACACAAGTCAAATTTCTGAATATTTGAATAATTCAGGCTATATTCCTACAAATCATCAATCAAGCTGAATTGAGAAAGGCGATCGCACGGGATAAATAAACCCGGTTTCTGGGATGAGCGATCTTTATTATCAACAAACATTTACCTCTACAATAGTCGAGATTGACTTATCCAGAGTTCTCCTCCGACTCCGCGTTGTGAAGAGGCGGTAATTTCATCATTCGATAATAACTTAAAAGCTGATATCTGCTTATATATGGCGGCACAGATTCCCATTATTAAATAATACGTCAAGGAGCAAAAAAAAGCAAGAGGCGAGATAAAAAAAATCCCGCCCCAGCTTCAATTAAAAACTACCTTTGATCCCAAGCCTTAGCCGCATCAGCCACAGCTTGATCTACCGACTTCTCATCCAACATTGCCGCCTGCAAATTGTCATAAATCGCCTTTTGCAACTTCTTAACATCCTTCAAAGGCGGAATCAATAGCTCGGCGGAACTCAACCCAGAAGCACTAACAACGCGAGCTCGATCGGCAGCAGCAGCATCAGCGGGAACATTCTTAAAATAATCGTCCTGCAAAGCCTCAACAGTAGAAGGCAAAACATTAGCAGCCTTAGCAAAAGCCAACTGATTTTGAGAATTAGTCACGTACAAAGCAAACTTGACAGCATCATCAGGGCGCTTGCTGTCGCGGGGCACAACCAAATTCATCACCGCCACAGTCTTCTTGCCTGTTTCCCCCGTAATTTGAGGCGCAGCAGCCGAAACAGCACCAATACTCGGAGCATTCTCAGCAATCGCCTTCAAAAACTGAGGCCCGGAAGCTAAAAAAGTAGTTTCCCCAGCTTGATAAAGCTCGATCGCCCTGCGATGTCCCTGCACCAAAACATCCTGCGGCAAAAGTCCGTTCTTGTACAAATCCACCCAATACTGAAAAACAGCTTTGCCCTTATCAGTATTAAAAGCCGCCTTGCCTTTAGCATCCACCAAAGGCACACCCATCTGCACGAAAGATTGCAAAACTTCCGCCGAATCTTCCGGCACAAAAGTCACAAAAAAAGCAAACTTACCAGTCTTCTCCTTCACCTGCTTGGCAACAGTTGCCAACTCGGCATAAGTAGCAGGAGGCTTAGCAATTCCAGCCTTCTTCAACAAGTCCGTATTGTAAATTGTCACTCCAGTCGTGAGATACCAAGGAATGCCAAAACTCTTGCCGTCGAGCATACTAGCTTTCCAGATATTTGGGAGATAGAGATCACGAACTTGCTGCGGAATTCGAGAATCCAAATCCAGCCAAGCATTGCGTCCCGCCAACAGCGAAGCAAAATCCGGATTTAGGTTCACCACATCCGGCGCAGTTTTCGCCGAAACCGCCCCCAAAATCTTGCTTTCCATCGCCGACCAAGGAACGTCCACCCAACGCACCTTCACCCCCGGATTTTCCGCTTCAAAACCGGCGATCGTCTTGTTGAAATACTCAGTAAACTGAGGTTGAAGCTGCATAGTCCAGAACTCGATTGCCTGCGTATTATTTGCCTGGGAATTAACAGCCGGCTTGCTGCAACTCACCACCGCAGCCAGCAGCAGCCCCACCAGTCCAAAAACAGCAAACAGTTGCCAAGATTTACGTTTCATAGAATAAAATTTGAGAGTTATGGGAATCGTCAGACAAAAAAGCGTGAAGCGAAGCTATCTTCCCGCAGGGGTTCCCGTTCCCCGCAGGGGTTCCCGAAGGGTAGGGTAGGGAATCGCCAGAATCAAGCGCGATGAGTCAGTAACAAAGTTTTGTACCTGGGCACGGCGAGCGAGATAGTCTGTTTTTGTGCAGAATCGGCAGGTTTTCGGTCGATTCTGCTGGAATTTATTGACATTCGCAGCAGAATAGCTATTGTCAAGTAAATTGGATAGCATAAAATCGGAACTAGCGATCGCGCAACACAGACTGAGCTGCGTAGCTACGGCGGGATACCGAGATTACAGCACTCTTGCGGCAGTTGGAAACCAACCCTCCAACACGCCTGCGCGCTGAATCAGGCTGGCCAACTACAAAAGAAAAAAATAGCAATTATCGGCGACCCAATCACATGGTTAACTTTTTCAAAGGTCTACTTTCCCAACGCCAGCCAGGAATCGGGCTCGAAATAGCCCCAGACCGCATCAACATCATTCAGCTCGAAAAGAAAGGTCAGGCATTAAAATTAGGCATCCTAGCCTCAACAGAAGTTCCAGAAGACTATATACAAGAAGGACAAATAGTCGATCCGCCGGGAATGGCAGAACTAATACGTACCGTCCTCGCCGAAAACAAAATCAAAGCCAAGCGAGTAGCCACAGCCATTCCCGGCCGCGAAGCCGTCATCCGCCTCATCCCAGTTCCAGCAGAGCTCAACGAAGAAGAACTGCGGGATTACATGAATGCAGAAGCAGGACTGTACTTGCCGTTTCCCAGAGAAGACGCCGACGTAGACTATCAAAAAATAGGCCTTTTTGTAGATGACGACGGAGTAGAAAAAGTGCAAGTCGTGTTAGTAGCAACCCGCAGAGAAGTTACCGATACATACATCGAAACCTTCAAAGAAGCCGGACTGGTTATAGACGTACTAGAAGTAACCAGCTTTGCCCTAATCCGCACCCTCAAAGAACAACTGCAACAATTTTCCTCCCAAGAAGCAGCAGTTCTCACCGCCATAGAATTTGACAGCACCGAGTTAGCTATAGTAGTGGACGGCATACCTCAGTTCAACCGTACCATCCCGATCGGCACCTACCAAATCCAGACCGCCCTCAACCAAGCCATGAACCTGCCGCCAACCAGAGACACCAGCGAACTGCAAGGCATGACCCTGCCCGTCACAGATACAATGGGCGCATCGGGAGACGCTAATCCGGGAACAAATGCGATGATTAAAGTATTGGGAGAACTAGCAGACGAACTGCGCCGCTCAGTAGACTTTTACCTCAACCAGAGCGAAGAACTCGAAGTAGCGCAACTGCTGCTAGCAGGTCCGGGAGCTGCGATCGGCAAACTAGACGAATTTTTTATGCAAAGATTAAGCTTGCCCGCATCTCAAGTCGATCCCATCGAAACCCTAGGACTCGAAATCAGCCAAGAAATTACCCCAGAACAGCGAGCAGGTTTAGGAGTCGCCCTAGGTTTAGGACTAAGGGAGGTTATGTGACCTAACAGTTTTAGATGAGAGAAAAACCAATTTGAGAATTTTAGGTAAAAACCCCTTCCAAAAGAAGAAGGCAGAAAGCAGAAGGTAGAATATTGGAGGTAGAAGGTAGAAGGTAAAAGGTAGAATATATCTGAGCTAGAAGCAGCCCCTTCCTTCAGTAGAAGGCAGAAAGTTGTTTCTTTCTTCCCTAAATAAATCCTTCACTTGTACCAGCAATCTTGGGTTCTGTCTAAAATCTCAAATTTCAAATTTAAATCTATAGCAACAGCCAAGACTGTTAGGACATTCTTAATTGCTGAAACATAAGCGGTAAATCGCTTTTTCCTTATACCTTCTACCTTCTACCTCGTGCCTTCTACTTTCTACCTCGTGCCTTCTGCCTTCTTCCTTCTGCTATAAAAACGAGTGAAGCCATGTACAGCCTAGATATTAATTTTCTCAACGACCGTCCGGACTACAAACCCGTTGCAGCCAAAAGCCCAGCTAAAAAAAGTTCCGGTGGAGCCAAAGACCAAATGCCCCTAATTGGGGCGCTGCTGTTTGCCTTCGGCCTCAACGCCGCAGTCATGGGCGCCTGGTGGTGGGCGACTAACGAAAATAGCAACTTGGCCGAAAAACAAAAAGACATGGACACAGAACTGGCAAATTTAAACACTCAAGCCAACACCATCAAAGCCATCAACACCGAAACCGACCAAGTTACCGCCGAGTACAAAGCATTAGCCGGAGTATTCGACCAAATTAAACCTTGGTCGGCGATGTTGCAAGACCTCAGTGCTCGTACTCCGGCGGGAGTGCAAATTGGCAAAATCGAGCAAATCGACCCCAGTCCATCCCCCGTTGCAGCAGCACCCCCACCCCCCGCAGCAACTCCCGCTGCCTCCCCAGGGGCGAGTCCGTCTCCAGCAGCCAGCCCCACCCCGGCAGCACCTCCCCCCCCCGTCGTCCCGCAGCAGGCATCAAAAGTACAAATTTCAGGGATAGCCAGTACCTTTGCTCAAGTTAACGACTTTATGTTGCTAGTCCAGCGCTCTCCTTTCTTCCTCAACACCGATACCAAACTGATAGCGGCCACATTAAAGAACAACCCCGCCCAATTACAAGTACGCAACCAAAACGCAGCACCACCAGAACTTCCCAAACTGCGACCGGTGGTGGAATATAAAATTGAAACGACGCTCAGCCCGACGGGGGCCTCCGAGTTGCTCCCCGAGCTCCGCAGCAAGCAGGCAGACGGGCTAGCAATACGGATAGAAACACTTCAAGAAAAAGGAGTGCTAGAAACACAAAAACCAGAGGTGAAAAAACAATGACAGCAAATCAGTTTATTCCCAGCGGCGCACAAGCAGAAGAGACAGGGGGTCAGGAAATATTCGGCATTAAGCTGACACCCCAAGTCCAAGCAATCGGCATCGCGGTTCTCGGCCTCGTCATTGCCGGTGGCATTGGCTACCAGTTCGTACTGCCCGAATTCAAAACAAAGGGCGACTTCGAGCAAAAACTTAGCGAAAGCGAGCAAACGAAACAGCAATTGAAATCTCTAATTCAAAAAAAGGCAGAAGCAGAAGCCAAGCAAGAAGAAGCAAAACAGCGCCGGGCCAACGTGACGGCAATGTTTGCCAGCGATGCGAGCGCCAACACGCTGCTGCTTGACATGACCCAACTGGTTAATAGAATCAACGCGGGCGTGCAAGGAGACGACCTCAAGGCTAAAATTACCAAATTTGAGCCGGATATGCCCCCAGCAGCAGCAACCGCCGCGCCGGGAGCTCCAGACCCTGATATTCTGGCAGATACATCCTTCGGGCCGTCCCTGGCTGGCAAGCTAAGACGCAAAAAATTTAAGGTAGAGTTTGAAGGCACTTTCGCTCAAACCCGCACTTTTATGCGTAACTTGGAGTTGATGCAGTCGCTGTTGGTAGTGAGGAATTTGAAATCTGAATTGCTAGCATCAAATCAGCCAATTGAAGTTGACTTTTTGAAAGGGAAAATAGTCCCTGTGGAGCAGCCACCAACTAAAATTAAAACTGCTTTTGACTTGCACGCCCTGCTGCCGTTAAAGCAAGAAGAAAAACCGCTAACTCCGGCTCAGAGTCCTGGTGCTAAGTAGCGGTAGTTGGGCGGATAGATATTAGCTATTCCCAATGGCTCTTTCACAAGAAGTCAGAAGGCAGAAGGTTGAAATGGGAAGATTGAAGGTAGAAGTCAAAAAAGTATGAATGCCAGCAAAATATTTTTTAGATGGCAATCAAAAATTGGCTCTAAAATCTAATTTCTTCTAATACCAGTTTCAAAAAGTAATGGAACTCTATAGCAATCCTTGCAGGAGTCGTAATTTTTTTACCCCACCCCAACCCTCCCCTTACAAAGGGGAGGGAGTAAGAAATACACAAATGATGCGAGGATTGCTGTAGGATAGCTTCTAACCCCTATGTCATCTGTTATTCCCAATCGAAAATCTAAAATCGAAAAGGGCATAACTTCTTCGTTTAAAAAGGCTCGAATCGAGAATATTTTAGTCAGTTTAGCAGCTAGCGACAAAAGACTGCGAACAACAAATACAAATTGTAGTTGAGGAGAGAACGTGAAACAGCATCTACGGTTAAGTGGAGGACTCTTATGCAGCGTTGCAGGAGTTTTGATCGCCCAAGCCCCCGTCTTGGCAGTGCCGACTCAAGTCACAGGAGTGCAAGTAAGTCAAGCTAATAATGGCGTAAATATTGTCATGGCGACAGAAAAGGGCGATCGCCCGCAAGTTTTCGCCATCAATAACGGCAATACTTACCAAGCCACAATTATCAACACCCAGCTCCGCTTGCCACAAGGCAACAGCTTCCGTCAAGATAACCCCGCTCCGGGAATTTCTTCAGTAGAAATCAGCCAGGTAGAGGCTAACAGCATCCGCGTTGTGGTAGCCGGCACCAACGGAGTTCCCAACGGACAAATTGTTCCGGGACAAGGCCAAAGCATCGTCCTTAGCGTTGCCGGACAGGGCGGTACAGTACAGTCTGCCCAAACTCCACCTCCGCCGCCTCCGGGACTGCCGCTGAGCCAAACACCTCCCCCGCCGGCTCCCCAAGTCCGCACCTCCCAAAACCCAGGCGTGCTGCTGCCAAATCCCGAAGTTAGTGTTACCAGAAACGATCGCCCGCCCCTCCCCAGCGAAATACAATCCCAGACAAATCAGGCTGCGCCTTTCCAGCCGCGGGCCGTGGCTCCGCCCTTGGGAGATATCGCGGTGTCTAACATCGCCCCCGGCGCGGGAAATATTGAACTGAGTTCGGGAGAACGCATCCCCCGCTTGGTGTTGCGGGATGCCCCAGTCCGGGACGTTTTGGCTCTGCTGGCCCGCGCTGCAGGCTTGAACATTGCTTTTACAGGTGGCGGTGCCCCGGCTCAACCGGGTCAGCCCGCAGTGCCTGGTCAGCCGGGAGCCACCGGCTCAGATGAAGGGCCGAAGATTTCTTTGGACATCGAAAATGAGTCGGTACAAGATGTCTTTAATTACGTGCTACGGCTCAGCGGGCTGCAAGCTAACCGGCAGGGGCGGACGATTTTTGTAGGGACTAGCTTGCCGATCGACTCGCGCAATATTATCATTCGGACTCTGCGGCTCAATCAAGTTCGCTCTACGGATGCAGCTAACTTTTTGAGCGCTCAAGGCGCGGAAACTCAACTGCCGATTACTCGGGTGACTATTCAAAGCGTGGGCCAGGGAAATGCGGCGCGGGATGTGGAAATTAGGGAACCCGACATTAAGGCGATCGGCGCTAGGGAAGGCACGGGGCCGCTGTTGCTGAGGGGACTGTCGGTGCTGGCGGATTCTCGGCTCAATTCCATCACTTTGGTGGGAGACCCGCGCAAAGTTGACATGGCTGTGGCTTTCTTGACACAGCTAGATTTGCGCCGCCGTCAAGTGGCTGTCAACGTCAAGGTGATCGATATCAACTTGGTGGGAAACAACATAACTAACAGCAGTTTCTCTTTCGGAATTAATGACAGTTTCTTTGTTAATGACAATGGGGCGGCAAGTCTCAATTTTGGTGGCATCCAGCCGCCCACTACAGACGACATAAATCGGAGCTTGACCGGTCGGCCGATCATCGGCAACCCTTTAGGAGACCTGGAGCCTTTCTACGATGCGAACGGCCGGCGTATCGTGCCGTTGACGGGTCAAGGTCGCGATACCGCCGCCAAAGGTGTCTTCCTCCGGCCCACAGCCCCAATTACTAATGACCCTACGCGAGTTGGAATTACCGATTACGAGCCTGGATCAGCAACCACTTCGGGAAGTGCAGAGTTCGCCCTGTTCCCGGCGTTCCAGTATCCGAGGAGGTTCCTGTCGGCGTTGCGGGCAACTATTACCAGCAACAATGCCAAAATCCTGACCGATCCGACTCTGGTTGTCCAAGAAGGGGAAACGGCGAATGTGAATATTACTGATGAGGTGATAACTAACATCACGTCGCAAACGCAGACTACCGGAAATACAAGTACCACAACGGTGACTGCCGTCAAAGACAGGGCTGGTTTGCAGTTGGGGGTAGCAATTGATCGGGTTGACGATAATGGTTTTGTCTCTCTGCGGGTGAACCCGATTATCAGGACACCCACTGGCAACCCTAGACAGCTTTCGACTGGCGCGAACACCAATGAGATCACGCTGCTGGGCGAGCGATCGTTGCAATCCGGGCTAATTCGCCTGCGGGACGGTCAGACTTTGATTGTTTCGGGGATTATCCGCGATGAAGAACGGGTTCAAGCGAACAAGATTCCGATTTTGGGAGATTTGCCGATTATCGGTTCGCTGTTCAGGAGCACCAATAAGACCAACCAGCGGGCGGAGTTGATTGTATTGCTGACGCCGCAGATTTTGGATGATAGCGATCGATCGAACTTTGGCTACCAAAACAGCATCAGTCCGGACGCCCGCCAACTGTTGCAGCGCAGTCAGCCCGTCCAGCCGAGGCAGTAGGAACAAAGGAAAAATGGCTTGCTGTCAACTTTCCATGCTCTTTCCCCTGAGTCCGACAGTCCGACAGTCCGACAGGGGTTAAAACCCCTGCCTCACAGCGAAAGTCCTCTAACAGAGGACTAAAAATTCAATGTCACTGAAAAAGTCTCGATCGCAAGGCCTGTTTACCTTTTAAGATAGAGCGAGGTTCCTGCATTCGAGGATA
>NZ_JAUBSH010000149.1:0-8456 GCF_036704705.1 Microcoleus sp. K1-B1
TTAATTGGGTCAACAGGTAAAAGATGAGTAATTTTACTCATTGACAATAGTGCTTTTAGCTTAACTTGTGAGTAATGCCCCTGGATGATTTTATACAATCTTTAAGTTCAGACTCCCATACTTCAGACTCGCACCACAGCAACCCTCACCCCTCAGATGCTCTTGATTTATCTCACCTTCACTTGAATTTGGGTGAGGTTCACCATCCCCATGATTTAAACCATGTTGGTGCTTTAGATGGGGTCGATCATTCCCATCATTCATTAATGACTCCGGCGGGTGCTTTGGATGCTGCATATCGAGAGAGTTTGGCTGAGTTCAAAACGGATCTTTATTCAGAAAATAATGCCCAAGGTTTAGTCTCTAATTCAACTATATCGCCGACTGATCGTAACGATTCTCAGGATAGTTTTTCATCCGATAATTACTCGGAAAATTTTGTTGAATTTTCGGCAAAAAGTTCATCTGCACATTCAGGGGCGATTACTAAAGATGATGACAATTCAGTTAACTTTGTTGGCGATCAAGTTTTTTGGCATGGTTATCCTATGGGTCAAGCGGGGACTGTAGATGGACACAAATTTTATCGCGGAGGTCATTATATCGGGCGTTTAGGTGCAGATATGAATGTGTATGATGCTGATGCACATAAAATTGGTTATGTTACGCCTTCTGGCAAAGCTTATACAACTGATGATAAGCTATTTGCTACAGGAGGAACTGCTCGTTGGGCTGCCGCAACGTTAATTTTTAATACTTGTAGTCTTAGTTAGTTAGAAATCTGAGAAACATCTGAGAAACCGGGTTTCTAAAGGTTTCTCAAAGAAAATGAGACTGTTGACTAGAAACCCGGTTTCTGAATTCCGGGTTTCTGCAAACACAAATTCACATCAGGAGAAATGATTATGATTTGGAACTTTGCCCAGGGACTTATAACAGCAGTTAACGGCATTTTGGGCCCCCAGACAGTGGTGGCGATGACGCAACGGCAAAATGAGATTGATAGAATTACTTCCCAGTTTGAAATGCAAAATCGAACGTTTGAGTTCCAAGCGTTGATGGAAGGAGTGCGTCAAGAACATAGTAAGGAAATGGAGGCATATCGACAATATTGTGAAGATGTGCGGCTGCAAAAACGCCTCGATTCTGAACGGGAACAGTTAGCTAGACGGTTCCAACATGAGGAAAAATTAGAACAGTATCGCCGCGAAACTCACCTGATTTTATCTCGCGCTCAATTGCTAACAGCTTTAACTTTAGCTGATGATAAGGAAATTAGAGAAAGTTTCCCTCTAAAAACTCCCGCACGGGTAATTTTAGATGCTTACAAAAGCTATCAGGAAAATATGAAACAAATTCCTCTATTAGTGGTGATTTCGCCGCCAGCGTTGCAGTTTGAAAAATCCCCTCATCTGGCTCAGGCATTTGATCTAATTGAAAACCAATTGATTGATGAAATACAAGAATTTTGCAAACATTACCCACTCACTAATCAGGAAAGACCTGTAAGATATCAAGGGGCGGATTGGAAAAGTAAATCTTTTCATGGCAAAACTGCGATCGATACTTTGCATCATGTCCTCAAATCTGTCCCGACTGTGGTTTTAGAGTCTAAGGTTGATGGGAATTTACTCAGGGTTTATCTGGCGGGTTGGGATATGATGCAAGAAGTGCCTCACTATGAAAAGGTGCTAACTATTCCTTGGAAAGAGGTTTTGTATCCTATCGCCCGCAAAAATGCCGAAGAGTCGCGAGAGTACCGGATGAAGTTATTAGAAAAAGGCAGAAGCATGGAGGAGATTAAGCGCCGGGTGGAGATGATGAACTGAATCTATTAATCTTGGAAGAAGAGGAGGAAGATCGGGAGTTTGGCAGGGGCGGTCAACCTGATTATCAGTACAATGTTAAGGAAGACAAGTACCTTCAGGAATTGGCGCAGTTTTTAGGGATTTGCCACTGTATTTTAGTGGGTTTGATGGCGGATAGATACCATTTTTATCATGGGGATGTGCGTCCGAAGTTGCCTGAACTTTTGCCAGGATTGCTGGAAAAAATGCCGAGCGATAGTTTGAAGGAAATGCTGGTTGGTGAGATTGTTTCCAGTTATCAAAGTCTCTATCAGTCTATTGAGGGGGAACGCCCTAATGCGATTCCTTATTTGTTTTTGGATTTGGCGTTGAGTTTGAGTGGTTTGTCGGATAAATCTTGGGCGAAAAAGCAGGTTGAGTATTCGATTAAAGCTTGGTTGAAGCTGAGAAATCGGGTTTTTGAAGAGAAACTGGGTTTGTTGAATTTGGAGAATTTATTGGAGGTGTTTAAATCGACTTTGACGGTGGCGGATAGTGAATATGTGCAAAAGCTGACTGGGTGTTTGGCTGCGATCGGGGAAAGTCGTTATCGGGAGATGATTTTGGAGGTGATAAAGCGTCATCAGGAAGTCAAACCCAAGTGCCTGCTAGAAAATTTCTCAGTTGTCCGCACCCTTACCCGGCATTTTGACAGTGTTAATTCCGTTGCCATCAGCCCGGATGGGCAAACCCTTGTCAGTGGCAGTCGTGACAAAACGATTAAGATTTGGCAGTTGAGTACCGGGCGAGAACTTCGCACCCTCACAGGGCATTCTAACGGGGTTTGTTCCCTCGCCATTAGCCCGGATGGGCAGACACTTGTCAGTGGCAGTGATGACAAAACGATTAAGATTTGGCAGTTGAGTACCGGGCAGGAACTTCGCACCCTCACTGGGCATTATGGGTCGGTTAATTCCGTCGCGATCAGCCCGGATGGGCAAACCCTTGTCAGTGGGGCTAGTGACGATATTGACGATATTGACGATATTGACGAGACGATTAAGATTTGGGATTTGAGTACCGGGCGGAGACTTCGCACCCTCACTGGGCATGGCACCATCGCAAACCCTTCTAACAGGGTTTATTCCCTCGCCATCAGCCCGGATGGGCAGACACTTGTTAGTGGCAGTGATTATAGAACTCTGATTTGGGATTTGAGTACCGGGCGGAGACTTGGCATCCTCCTGGGGTCTCTTGGGAATTGTAGTTCCCTCGCGATCAGCCCGGATGGGCAGACGCTTGTTAGTGGCAGTGAGCGCCAAATAATTCAGATTTGGGATTTGAGTACGAGGCGAGAACTTCGCACCCTCATAGGGAATTATTACAGTGTTTATTCCGGTGTTACTTCCCTCACCATCAGCCCGGATGGGCAGACGCTTGTCAGTGGCAATAAGGACAAAACAATTAAGATTTGGGATTTGAGTACGGGGCGAGAACTTCGCACCCTCACTGGGCATTCTGGATCGGTTGAGTCCGTCGCGATCAGCCCGGATGGGCAGACGCTTGTCAGTGGAAGTGCTGACGGTACGATTAAGATTTGGCGGGTGGAGTGACTCAGAAACTTAGAAACCGGGTTGCTCTGATAATTTTTCCTAGAAAGAAACCGGGTTTCTGCGATAATTTTGGCATCCTCACCGAGATTTGGGTAAGAAACCCGGTTTCTGAGTCCCCCACGCGCCTGATCCAAGAAACCGGGTTTCTACGATAATTTTGGCATCCTAACGAGATTCGTTTAACAATACCTTCGCCAATTTAGTTAGGGTGGGTATAAGACTGAGGTGGGTGGATACAACCCAAACTAGATATCCGTTGGAAAATCTGAGCCAATAAAACTAGCTCGGGTTTTTCCGGAAGGAGTTTTACGATTTCGTCCACATATTTATAGCCCCGACACCTCGCCTTGAGATCCAGTATGCTTGCTCCCGGTCCCCGATAGCCTAATTTAAGAAGATGATGAGATAAATTGACCATAAAAAATGAAAGATTAGCGGCATTAGTTACCGCTTTTTCGCTGATATTCATAAAATCTTCTAACCCCCAAAATTGTTTAGCATCCCGGAAATTAAATTCAATTTGGAACCGAAGGCTGTAATAGTCAATTAACTGGTTATGCGATAATTTAAAATCGCTGGAAAATAAAATGACATGACTACATTTTAAAGTCATTTGATTAGTCTTGACCAGAATGATTACATTCAAAGGCTGAGCAAATTCTTTATGTAGAAGTTCAGCTTGATAGACTTCTGTTTTAATTTGACGCTCCACCGTGCTAGATTTCAAAAATTTAGTTGGAATTTGGCTAAAATTCAGTTTTTCTCCATACTTACGCTTGCACTTTTTTCCAGGTTCAGGATTTTCGTAAGGTAAATAAAGAGCCGAATCATAACGCAGTTTTGAAATTAAATGTAAATTCAGTTGCCGAGCCATTTGTAAAGCATTATTATTGCCAAAGTGACCGTCGAGCAATAAATACGTCAGGGGGACAAAGCCCTTAATCTGTTGCAGCACGGCTTGAATCCATCCTTGGATTCGCACTAACTCAGGAGTGAAGGTGACGACGGTTTTATCTTTATTTTTACTTCCTTTAGGGCGTCCGCCTAGATTTTTAGGTTCGGCTCGTTCCGTCGGATATTTTGAAGATTTTTTGAGGGTATTTTTGCCTATTTTTTTAGAGGTTTTAGAGGGCTTTTTTTGAGGATTATCTGAGATTTGGGCCAAGTCTGGCAAAGTTTCGGAAGCGGATTTAATTGTTTGTTCAATCCTGATTGGAAATGAATGTCTTTGTTGAATACTGACCAATGATAAAGTGAAAAAAGATAGCCCCGATACGGACTTACCATACAGACTGGAAAAAAAGCGCTCGAGTCCATAAGTTTTCTTACCAGCTTTGGTCACAATCACTTCATCTCCGGCTAGAAGATAGACTTCATTGTCACAAAATAAATGCTGGCGAAAGAATACCCAGAATAGAGTAGCCCAAGGTAAAGCCTGGGCGAAGAATCGTTGTACAGTTCGATAACTGCCACCTTGACCAGTCCACCGGGAAATGCCCAACATAGTGACTCGGCCTGTCATCGCTAGCATGGCCTGAACAATCCGGTTCAGTTGAGGCACACTCGTGACCCCTATGGACGGTTGCAAGCAGTATAAAAGTGGTAAGATGTCTTGCATGGGCTTTTGTAGAGAACTCGGTTGTGGTTGTGGTAAACAACAACTGTACTACAGAAGCCCTACTTATTTTTGGCGAAGGTATTGTTTAAGAAACCCGGTTTCTGAACCCTCCCCTTCCGCTAGCCACTCACCTACCCTCTGATATGCCACGTCGCCAAATTATCTTCCAAGCGGGTAATTACTACCATGTTTACAACCGAGGTAATAACCGTCAGCTTATCTTTTTTGAGCGAGAAAACTATATTTATTTTTTACGTCAATTAAGAAACCATCTGATTACTGATGGTGTCGATATTATTGCTTATTGTTTGATGCCGAACCACTATCATTTATTAGTTTACCTGAAAACGGATGATTTTTCCAAGCTGATGCATTCATTTACTCTATCTTATGCTAAGGCTATCAATAAACGCTATCAAAGAGTGGGTTCACTATTTCAAGGACGGTTTCAGGCGATTCATGTAGATAGAGAAGACTATTTATTAAACCTCACTCGCTATATTCACTTAAACCCAGTCTGTGCTAATATAGTTGAAAAAGCAGAGGATTGGGAGTTTTCCAGCTATCAAGAATATATTGATTTGCGCCAAGGGAGTTTACCTACAATAGATGGAGTGCGATCGCAATTTTTTTCAGCCGATGCTTATCGTTATTTTTTAGAAGATTCAATTAGCGATAAATTAATTCAGTATTTAACCTTTGAAGAGTAGAAAGAAACTAAGCCAAGAAACCAAGAAACACAAGAAACAAGAAACCGGGTTTCTGCGATAATTTTTGCATCATCACCGAGATTTTGGTAAGAAACCCGGTTTCTGAACCCCCACGCGATCGCCCCACCATCCAAGAAACCGGGTTTCTGCGATAATTCTGGCATCATCACCGAGATTTAGGTAAGAAACCCGGTTTCTGAGTCGCGACCCGATATCGGTACAGTTGTAGAACAACATCACCTTGAGGGACTAGAAACAGGTTATAGCGTTGAGTTCTTCGATCTGTTGGGAAACACTGTAGCGGTTGCGACACTACCTGGAAGTTATTTGCGATCGCCCACAAGTGCAGACAGACCTACAGTTAGACTTGTTAATAGTTTTGCTGCGTAAGTAGAGGAAATAGTACAATCGCGATGATGACCCCAAGTCGATGAAGGCGATCGTCTAAAAATAGTGGGTATCGACTCAAATTGTCGCAACTGAGAGTAAAATTGAATATCTACTTTCCATAGAGCAACGTCGCTTTGAGCCAGATTCAAATCTTAAACTTACAAAGCCTTAGCCAGGGACTCCCTGCGATTACACCTGCCTTTGGAGCCGCGATCGCAGAAGCAGGTGCGATTTGTCTAACCGATGAAGCTCACCAACCAGGAGTAACACTTAAAGTTGAGGGAGAATTTTCTGCCACATTCAAGTTAGATTGGCAGCCAGTCACCGAGCAAACCCGACGATGCTGGAATGACGAAGAATATACTACCGAGCAGGCTGCTTATGGAATCGCATTCCTGTTAATTTTGCAATTAACAAATCTCACAGTCATTGAACGCTCTCGCAAAGGAACGGGATTTGACTATTGGTTAGGAAGTCAAAATTCAGCTACCACACTACCATTTGAGCGAATGGCTCGGCTAGAGGTTTCTGGAATTCGCAAAGGCAATCAAAGTCAAATCAATACTAGAGTCAAGCTGAAAACTGAACAAACCCGCGCCTCAGACGCACAAGGCTTGCCAGCGTATATCATTGTAGTAGAGTTCAGCCGACCGATTTCTATTATTAGTGCCAAGCAAAATCCTGAAGGAACCGTACTCCAATGAGCCAGATTCAATCGCTCCACAAACAAGCAATGGATTTAGCCGAAGCAGCGGCAGTCGCCCGCTTAAGAGGTGCGTTGGAGTTGGCTGCACAATTGACGCGCCAAGCCTTTGAACAAGAAACTCAGGCCGCAGCCTTAATCGCTAGCGCCCTTGATGCTGAGCCCACTCGTTCTGTGCTTCACCGCAGCGCAGCATCTTTAGCGATTGAATGTGGCGAATTACGAATGGCAGAACGTCTAATTGCAACTGCGTTATCTGGCAATCCCCCGGCAGAGATTGCTGAAGAACTCAAAGATTTATTCATCCAGATTAACTTGAGCCAATATCTGAAACGTCAAGGAATCCACATCGACATTAAGGAACTGCGAGGACTGGTAAATCAATAGCACTCGTCGAGGGACTAGAAACAGGTTATGGCCTTGAGTTCTTCGATTTGTTGGGAAACATTGTAGCAGTTGCCACGCTACCTGGAAGTTATTTGCGATCGCCCACAAGTGCAGACATACCTACAGTCATGATATTGTCCGAAGGCGATCGCCCCCTACAATATTTACAAAACTAAATCTGGTATGCGATCTATATCTAGCTGTTAGAATAGATAAACCTGAGCGTTAAAATCGTAAATGTATGACAGCGTTCCTACACACTATGCAATGGAATATCTAACTTTTAGAGAAGCCGATCGAGAGGACATACAGGCGATCGTCAATATTCACAATTCTCATGCGCGCGGTCAAAATACGTCGATCGAGCGTGGCTTTTTGCTAACAAAAATTACTGAAGATGAGATTGTCCAAAGCTTAAATAATTCATGCAAATATTTTGTGTCAGCTAAAACCGATGGGGAAATTATGGGATTTGTGGCTATATCACAACCCAAAATATCTGATGAAATCTTGGATAAAATTATCTGGAAAGATGAGGTTTTTAAGAAAAGAGTCACCAGCGATCGGCATTTTTATCTCGAAAGAGTAGCAACCAAGTTAAATTGGATGGGTAGAGGTGTTGCTCAATTTATGTATAAAGAAATTTATCAAGTTTTTCCAAATTCATTTATTTCGCTGTTTATTGTTACCCACCCAATAGCTAATACTCGTTCCCTAATGTTTCACCAAAAACAGGGATTTGAACAAATAGGAACTTTGCAAATTGACCGATTTCTCGATCTAGAAAATTATGAATGTATTGTGATGTTTAAAGAAACTTGAATTTATCATGAGTGAGTCTCCAAGCAGAAGCCGACCTCCATCCAGCCTAACAGGAATTACAAGAAGCGAGGGAACTCTTATCTCGGCGAATTGCCATCTCAAATAAGCTCGATTTAACTCCCTTGGCGGCCGCTATACTTCCCATCCTCGCAGTAAAAATATTTTTCCCCAAACAAAAAGCGCCCCTATTTCTAGGAGCGCTTTTTGTTAATCTCAGACTAAAACTTAGCCATTGATAGAAGGAGCAACCAAAGCTACAGGAGTGACTTCACTAGCAGCCAAATCAAGCGGGAAGTTGTGAGCATTGCGCTCGTGCATCACTTCCATACCCAAGTTAGCGCGGTTGATGACATCAGCCCAAGTATTGATGACACGACCTTGAGAGTCGATAATCGATTGGTTGAAGTTGAAACCGTTCAAGTTGAA
>NZ_JAUBSH010000150.1:0-8077 GCF_036704705.1 Microcoleus sp. K1-B1
GAAACATCGTTGTGCTTATTTAAATTTCGCTTTGGCCTGAATAGTATTTATACTCATTACATATTTGAGATGCTCCCAAATCGAACTGCTGTTCAACGAAGGTTTGCTCTTCGATCGCGATCGCGCCCTCTTTGGAGTTTGCCTCTACACCGCCTGTCGGATTGCCGAAGCGTGCAGCTTGAAAGTCATCGACGTTTTCACCCCAGCGGGTGCCATTCGCTCCGAAATGATTATCCGCAAGGGCAACACCAAAGGCAAGCTCGGCACCCGCACTATCCCGATCATTCAAGAGTTGAGGCTGCTGTTGGAAACCTACAAACATCCCGAACACCCCTACCTATTCCCCAGCCGCCACCTCAATCACCGCTGGAAGCACGCAAACCCGGAAGCCGCCTCTCATCTATTCCAAGAAGCCTGCGAAAAAGTCGGCATCATCGGCGCTTCCACTCACAGCCTCAGAAGATCGGCCCTGACTCAGATGAGCAACGCTGGGATTCCGTTGCGGATTATTCAAGAAATCAGCGGACACCGCAACTTAGAACAATTGCAGAAATACTTAGAAGTGCGGCCCGACCAAGTAAGGGGAGCCGTCTCCGCACTCTCTACCCTTTCCTACGTCAGGAAACCGACATATCCTGATTTAGCTCCCCCAACGCCAGGAAATCCGTTGCCCCCTCACCAACTGTCACAAGCCCAAGCAGACGACGCGGCCCAAGAGATTCCTGATTGGTGACGAGCAATTTTAGATTTTAGATTTTAGATTTTAGATGCTCTTGATGCAAGGATGAAAGTCACGCATCCCAAATGGAATGCCGATCGCTTTCTTTCCCAAGGCAGAAGTCCTAACCCCTGGATTTGTTAGAATCGTTGGTCATGTGGAGCGGGTGCATCTCCAAAACCTGCTCAAAGGAGAACTTTTGACAATGTGGCTTAAATTTGGTGTTGCTCTCAGTGGTGAACTGACGAGCATTGATGAAGTTGTGCGCGGAAAAACTCAACTAACTTGTCTCTACTGTGGCGGCGGACTCACAGCAAAAAAGGGTTCGGTGAAAGAGCACCACTTCGCGCACACTGAGGAAACTTGCAAGCCCGTGTCACAGCGGATAAAAACCAAAGCATTTCCCTCGCTGCCCCTCTACGACAGCTTTAACATCCAGCTTAAGGGTGAGGAATTGTGCGATTCGTTGAAACGTGAATCACGGTAATCAGTCCGTACATAACGTTTCCAGCCACAAGGCTGAACTCTCGGTCTGATAAGGGTGTAAGTCCCTTCTACCAGACTCAGGTATGACTCCTTATCTGCCCACACCGACCAAGCTCGATTCTTGGAGAGTGAAGCTGGGAACAGGACGCAATCAGACATCTTGTGTGGGGTGACACTGGCGTTAATGGGGAGTTCCAACGGTGAAACAGAGCCTAGAAAAGTAACTTACACCCAAGCGGGACACAGACCATTAATCCCGACTTTACTGGAGTTCATTCCCGCCGAATTTTAGTTCCAATATCGGCAAGAGTCCAGGGAATCCAGAAGTTAAATTGGCTCCACCTAAAGGAACAATCAATCACGCCCGAGGGAACGAAGAAAAACGAACTGAGGGTCAAGGGGAAGTCGAACTCCAAGTAGGCTAGACGAGCAGCGGAACTCCCTTAGTTCGGGTAGGACAGACCGTAATTGGTCTGAGGTGTTCAGAGAACATAAGTTGGAGCAGAGTATGATTAGACACGGCAGCAATGTTAGTGAATCTTGGAAAACGTTACCTTGGAAGAAATTCCGAAGGGACTTATTCCGCCTACAAAAACGAGTGTTTAAAGCGATTCAGGTTGGAGACAAGCCCAAAGCGAAGTCCCTTCAAAAGCTAATTCTGAAATCTCGGGCTGCAAGAATGTTGGCGATACGTCAAGTAACTCAACTAAATGCTGGCAAAAAGACTGCGGGAATCGATAGAAAAGCCTCACTCACATTTGAGGAAAGGTTTACTCTGAGTGAAGAACTCAGAGCCAAAAGTAACAACTGGAAACATCAGAAGTTACGTTCAATACCAATCCCAAAAAAGGATGGGAGTACCCGCCTCCTCAAGATACCTACTATCGCTGATAGAGCGTGGCAATGCCTCGCAAAATACGCGCTAGAGCCAGCCCATGAAGCAACTTTCCACACTATGAGTTATGGATTTAGAACAGGAAGGTCGGCGCACGACGCGCAAAAAATTCTGTTCCTGAATCTACGCTCTACGTGTAATGGAATAGAAAAACGGGTTATCGAACTTGATATCGAAAAATGCTTCGACAGGATAAGCCACACCATCATCATGGAACGACTCATCGCCCCAAAAGGCATCAAGACCGGAATATTCCGCTGCCTAAAATCAGGAGTCAATCCAGAATTTCCAGAACAAGGAACTCCGCAAGGGGGCGTGGTAAGTCCATTACTAGCCAATATTGCTCTCAATGGGATTGAGGAAATACACCAATCAGTTCGCTATGCGGATGACATGGTAATAATTCTGAAACCTAAAGACGATGCGAAGGCAATACTTGATAAAGTCAGCGAATTTCTGGCAGAACGAGGCATGAAGGTTAGTGAAAAGAAAACCAAGCTAACTGCTACGACAGATGGGTTTGACTTCCTCGGTTGGCATTTTAAAGTGCAGAACAACGGGAAATTTAGATGCGTTCCATCAGCGGACAATTTTAAAGCGTTCCGTCAGAAGGTAAAACACATCGTTAACAACTCGAATTATGGTGCTACGGTCAAAGCTAAGAAATTAGCCCCTGTGGTTAGAGGCTGGAGAAATTACCATCGCTACTGTAAGTTAGATGGGTCACGGTTTTCGCTGTGGTTCCTCAACAATAGAGCCTTCAAGGTATTTAACAAGGAATCAAAACAGAACCGCTATACTGCCAGGAAACTGGTAGAAAAGGCGTTCCCGGCGGTTCCTCACTCCGAAAACAAATTTGTCAATGTCAAAGGGGAGAAATCACCCTACGACGGAGATATAGCTTACTGGAGTGAGCGTAACAGCAAACTCTATAACGGCGAAACCTCTAAAGCTTTAAAACGGCAAAACCATAAATGTGGGAAATGTGGTCTAAAAATGCTAGGCGATGAAAAGGTACATCTGCATCACGTAGATGGAAACCACAGTAATTGGAAAATAAATAACCTTCTAGCGGTTCACGAAAGCTGCCACGATTATCTCCACATGAGCAAAGGCGCAAGCCAAGAACATCGGGAGCCGGATGCGGGGAAACCAGCACGTCCGGATCTAACTGAGAGGTGCGGAGGATAATACCTCCCATCGACTCAAACAGAACAGTTGAAAGTGCTGTGGAAAGAGTATGGGGCCCAAAAGCGATCGATTCCCAAAGACTTGATAAACTTTCGATGGGAGTTGAAAGGATTGGTGGAGTCGTCGGGCGATCGCTGTTATCACTTTACCGACTTGGGTAAAATCCCAGTGGGTGCGCTTCCCCTGGCGCTGTTCAACAAAGTCCAGGAACCCCTGCTGCTGTCAGAGTTAATGAAGTTAGAAGGTTCTGTAGAGATTGCTTTATCTGCGGGGTTATCTTGTCTGGAAGAACGGCGGGCTGATTTACTGATTTATCGAGCGCAGCTTCGTCGGATTCTGGTGAATTCGCTCTATTTCCTGGATGTCAAAGCGGACGGGAACACGTTCTATAAAATTGGCATTACAACTCGATCGATCGAGGAACGCATCACCGAAGTGCAGCGGGATGTGAGAGCGCATTACTCGGATGTGGTTGTTAATTTGCTGGGACTTTGGGAACACCGGGGGAATGTCGAGCTGTACTTCAAACACCGCTACAAAGCTTTTAATTATCGCATTGGGAAGCTAACGGAGTATTTCGTGTTTCCGAACGTCAAGGCGGTGCTACAAGATTTGTATGGGATGGAAGTAAAAGTGTTGAGTGAAGTTGAGCGGGACGTACTCAGCGGTTCATGAGTCGCTGAGAGCCGGGTCTGAAACTGAGCGATCAAACCCTGCCCGTATTTACCAGTTTCAATCGATCGCCAGTCTAGCAAGAAGCGACAACAGTCTGGCTGACAGCAAGTTAGGTAGTGGCAAAGTAAACGCTTAAACCTTTGTCTTATAAGGGTTTAACTTGCTATAAAAGCGGTTTAGGTTCAAGATCGGCTTCGCTATTTCGGTGTCTAGTTGGGTGAGAGACCTAGCCAAAAGTACAGGTTTTTTCCCCTACTTAAAGTTAGCTTATACCAGAACTTTTTTACTGGCTAAAAACTCAACTATGAGTTAGACCTTTTCTTGGGCTTATCCCCGTACAGTGAATTTACAGAAGGAATCGCCAGCAAAAGAAGAAGCAGTAACAGCATGGATGAACAGTGATGGACACCGCCAAAATATTCTCAATTCTAAGTTCCAAGAATTTAGTGTTGGTTACTACTTCTTAGCCAACGATACTGGGGAAGTTAATTACAAGCATTACTGGACACAAGTTTTAGCCACACAGCAATAACGACCAGTGAGAAGCCATTCGAGCCGAATGGTTTGGTGCTCAAAGTTAAGAACTGCTTCCTCCCCGCCCTAAGATTACCTACCACTTTGGGCTTGCTTAATAGCCACACAATCTAGAATATAAAGTATGACGATAGAACAACCTCATATCACCAAAAATTCTTCTCTATGGGCGTTGCTAATTGGCATGGATGAGTATCTACATACAAAAAACGTGAGCATTTTCACGGTCTATTGTTGAAGAAAAACACGGGGGTGGCTCAGTTGTAACTCTGCACCCGGAGATGGAACTAAATTTATTATTGAAATTCCAACTTAAGGGCTGGGAACTAATAAAATCAAAACTTACGCAAGTCTAGGCTAGAAACCGGGTTTCTTCGCAAGTATCTAGTAAGAATTTTCAATTTGCCATAGAAAAACGAGCTATGAGCGTAATCCTAAAATGATAAATTTGCTGTAGGAACAGTGCTTCCATGCCTGTCCCAAACTTACTTACGATGCAACCTTTATTGCTCTTCCTAAATCTAGGTATTTTTTGTCTCAAGAAGCTAACGATGAGCCACTATTGGTGTCAAGAAAATGATTCAATACACCGAGCCCCGTAGAATACGAATTTTCACACTCATCTGGTTAGGGCAACTGGTCTCGTTATTCGGCTCCGGTCTCACGGGTTTTGCTTTGGGGGTGTGGGTATACCAACGCACTGGGTCAGCCACTCAGTTCGCACTCATTTCTTTGTTTACTCGCTTGCCAGGTCTTGTGATTTCCCCATTGGCTGGTGCAATTGTGGACAATTGGAACCGACGTTGGGCAATGCTCTTAAGCGACTCAGGGGCAGGTTTGAGTACGCTAGTCATTGCAGTGCTCCTATTTGCTCAAAAGCTTGAAATTTGGCACATCTACCTTGCCGTGGCAATCAGTTCCACCTTTAGCGCATTCCAAGAGCCAGCCTATGCCTCTGCTATCACATTACTTGTACCTAAGCAGCATCTAAGTCGCGCTAATAGCATGATGCAGATGGCAGAAAGCATTGCTCGCCTATTCGCACCGGTGCTGGCTGGCTTTTTGGTTGTGACCATTCAAATTTACGGAGTTTTCCTGCTAGACTTTGCCACCTTCGTTTTCGCGCTTGTCACGCTGCTTAGTGTCCGGTTTCCTAAAGCTAATACTACCACTTTTACTAAAGCAGGCAAAGGTTTGCTGCTGGGTGAAATTGCATATGGCTGGACTTACATCACAGCGCGACCTGGTTTGTTGGGGCTATTAATTTTTCTCGCAGCCAGCAACTTTTTAGTGGGAATGGTTGAGGTGTTGGTAACACCTATGGTTCTATCTTTTGCTTCGACTGCTGTGCTTGGCAGTGTGCTATCTTTCGGCGGCAGTGGTATGTTGATGGGCAGCTTTGTCTGGCTCTGGTGGGGCGGTCCCAAACGGCGTATCTATGGTGTACTTGGCGGTCAATTGCTCAGTGGCCTGTGCATTCTACTTGCTGGGTTGCAGCCTTCGGCCCCACTTATTGCTGTTGCCGCTTTCGTCTTTTTCTTCAGCCAATCACTCATCAAAGTTTCTAGCCAGACTATTTGGCAGAGAAAAGTCTTGCTCGATGTTCAGGGAAGAGTTTTTGCCGTAAAACGAACGCTCACTTGGTCATCATTGCCGTTTGCTTATCTCGTAGCCGGACCGCTAGCCGACCGAGTTTTCGAGCCACTGATGGCTACTGACGGACTATTAGCAGGAAGCCTTGGACAGATTATCGGAGTTGGTTCTGGTCGGGGCATTGGTCTACTGTTCATCACTCTGGGAACGTTCGCTATCCTGGCAACTGTTGCAGCCTACAAATATCCCCGGCTGCGCTTCTTGGAGGATGAACTGCCAGAGCGGGTCGAACATGAAACTTTTGTCTACTAATATAGTTACGAAATAAACGCATATAACAGCTCAAAACAAACTCTAATTGATGAAGTTTATAGAGGAACATGGGAACATGGAGTCAATAATTATGTCAAAAATTACAATTGCGATTGCTAAAAATGAAGAACGTGAAGCTATTTATCGCCTTCGTTATGACATTTTTGTCCGCGAAACCCAGCAAAAATCCGAAAATACAGAAGAAAAGCTCCAAGACTCACTTGACGCACACAACATTTATATCACAGCCCGCCAAGATCAAAACCTAATTGGTTTTATTAGCATCACGCCTCCGAACCCACAAGGGTATTCAATAGATAAGTATTGTCCACGAGAGGCTCTGCCCTTTCCATTTGACGATAAATTGTACGAGGTACGCATTTTGGCTGTTTCCGAACCTTACCGTAAAATTGGCTTACCAATTGTTCTTATTTATGCAGCATTCTGCTGGATAAAAGCCTGTGGAGGGCAACGCATAATGGGATTAGCACGAGACGAAATTTTAGATATCTATCAAGGTATTGGAGGTGAACTTATGCGATTTTCAATTTCATTCAACAATGTCCATTGTGAGTTACTCTGCCAAGAAGTTAACGTTGTTAGCAAAAAAATCAAACGGTGGGTTCGCGTTCTCTCCAAATTAGAACCACATATTGATTGGCAACTTGAGATGCCGTTTCATTTAGAAATAATGCCATAACAATTTTTTTAAAAACAGAGGTTTTGCACATTTCTGACTGCCAGCAATTTCTGGAAGGACTCGCCACCTGCCTTACCACGCATTCCAGAGCGATCGCGAGATACCATTTGCTATGGTAGGCTTCTGCTGAGGAACTCTCGCAAGCGATAAATACTACTGCTCCAATTTCCAACAAGGTTCACGACTATTTAGTGGTACGCCAGGGAAGTAGTTCAAAAGAAAATTAACTATTATCAGTTTTCAACAGCATTATATCTAAATTTTTCGCCGTTGTTATAGCTAGGATTCCCGAGTATTACAACTATAAAAACACTTTTGGAGCAACAGGAGAAAGGAATACTACTTTGTGGCAATTCATTTTTTCCCATGATGGCACAGGGCTTTGGATGATTCAAGCAGAAACTCTTGAAGAGGCTCAAGCTATTGTCAACAACAGCAGTTGTCGTATACGGGATGGTATGTTAGCGAATTCTGGAGCGGGTCGTGGAGCGGCAAGGGCATATTGGGCATCGCGTCTTTAAGACTGGGATTATCCGATCGCACTCATACAGCGATGGCTATGGGAAAGCAGCGATTGCCAGCTCTGCACGTCGTTACCCTGCTACACATCACCCGCACCGTGCTTTTGGTACGGTTAACACCGACGATACTTCCCCCGACGCTCACACGCCAGCAGAACGGGCGAGGCAAGCTCATGGCGTTGCCACAGCATTTTCGGTTTCTAGGAATAGCTTTGTACGGTTTTCTTCAATACAAGCTGCCCCTGATTCTTTCACGTTAATTCTGGCAAATACGACCAACTCAGTAGGGTTCTCCTGACTGTTGCTCCCACTTAGGAAGCGGCATCATAATAACTGTAAGCAATGAGCTTCAACCCAAACTTTCCTTATAAAGCATTACCAATCTTTGAGGTGACAGATTATGTTGATGCGCTCTTGGCAACCCTTCACGGAAATTGAAACCATCCGTCAGC
>NZ_JAUBSH010000151.1:0-7881 GCF_036704705.1 Microcoleus sp. K1-B1
ATCTTTATTTGACGATTTTACTAGCTTTTTCATTTTAACTCTTTTTTGACACATTCGCAAAAGTGAGATGCACCCTAGATAGCAATTATCTTCATCACAAAATTTAATAATTATTATATAAGGTAATTTCTTAATTCAGAGTCCTCTTCTTCAATTGCTTTCAATATTGCCCGTTTCTGATTAACTTCTCTCTCTAGATTGAACTGTACCTCCATCTTTTCCATTTTTGGAGCCATACTCAATGGGTTTGTGACTCCCTTTAAAGTCGCCACTGTCTGAAACGGTTACTTGTTTAATCGGAACAACTTCCCCATCTAAAGTGATATTTGCTGTATCATCCTCAGCTTTCATTTGCTGTAATTTTTCAGATTCAAAATTTTCATCCCTTACCAATACCGAAAAAACCTCCCCCTCATCCCCACCCGCATCAACACGATTAATTTGCCAATCAACAAAATGCTCAAAATCTTCCACCAAAAGCCCCGCAACAGCCGTAACATTCCCCGCATTTTAGGCAAAGAATTCCCGCAACTGATAAATCTTCCCTGTCGCAGCCACAAACGCACCCAAAGCACCATTAATCTCAGATTGTGAACGAATCTCAATCTTTGGAAAATCCCTAAAATCTCCCTGTGCCAAAGCAGAAGCTAACTCGACTGCTTTCTCCACATCAAAGCTGTTGTCATAAGCTATCTGCATCTTAGCCAGAAAATCTGGACTTGCCGCAAAACTACTGAGGGAATTCTGCACGATCGCCCCGATCGTACTCAAAGTACGCGCGTGCGTAGCTATCCCGTAGGGAATCGCCCTCTTCTGCCGAATTCACACCCGCACCTACTTTAGTAGCGAAAAATTCATCATCTGTTAGCCATTTCATAATCCTATCTCGTCAAAAAACTAATTATTTACAAAAAAAGTAAAAACTAGAAGGGGTGATCGCCCTTCATTGAATCCTCACTACTTCCCCAGCCCCGGCAAACTCACATTCGTCTCGAACTAGGTATTGTCTTTTAAGATGCCGACTCATGTATTGACAGAAGCAAAAATGAATGAAAAAATAGAGGGGATGGCATTATAGAAAAATACTGAATAATGGACAGTAATTTTGTGAATGCTGGATTTGTCCAACCGCATAGCTGGATGCTGGGGATTTTAGCCGGAACAAGTCTGTCGCTGTCCCTCCTAGCTCAATCCGCGACAGCTCAATTGCATCCAACTTCTTTACAAGAGTTGCAACGACAGCAAGAAATACAAAGATTAGGAGATCCGCCGAAAAAGAAGGATCGCCAACAATGGGAAAGGTGGCAGCGACGCTACCAAAAACTTCTGGAACGACACGAACGAGAAAGGCGATGGGAAAGTGATAGAAATAGCTTTCCACCGCCACTAAATCCATTGCCTAACATGAATTTTGGTGAAAATTTTCCACCGCTACTAAATCCGTTGCCTAACATAAATTTTGGTGATGATTTTCCACCGATGCTGAGTCCGTTGCCTAACGAGAATTTTGGAGGAATATTTCAACCATCTTTTTTCGTTACACAATGCCGACAGATGGCAGGATTCTTCAAATCAACAGATAGAAAACATTACCGTCGCGAAAATCAACGCTGCGATCGCATGGAGGAAGAAGAACGTCGTGCTTTTAATGCAAGACAACAGCAGCGACAACAGCAGTTACAACAGCAGCAATTGCAAGAGCGGGAGCGATTGCGCTTAATTCAAGAAGGAAATTCCTTTCAAAGTCAGGGAAAACATGAAGAAGCAGAACCCATCTTCCGCCAGCTTGCTGAGCAGTATCCTAGAGATGCTTATCTGCGTTACAAGTGGGGAAATACCCTTTACAATCTCGGAAAAATTGATGAAGCTGCTCAATCATATCAGCAAGCAATTAAAATTAATTTAAAATATGCCGTTGCTCATCATGCTTTAGGAGTCTTGCGAATGAAGCAAGGGCAATTAGAAGCAGCATTGGCTGAGTTTAAGCAGGCGCTTTCGATAAATCCTAAGTATGCTGATGCACTCTACAGTTTGGGTCAGGCATTATGGAATCAAGGCAAGATGACAGAGGCCCTCGAATTTCTCCGAAAAGCTAAGGATTTATTTTCAGAGCAACGGAGGTTGCCGGAGGTTAAAGAGGTGGATAGCTTTTTGCAGCAAATTGGTCAATAGAATCTAAAATTTCAGCCAACTCCCAACAATAAATTAATCAGGAAGGAGAGTGTAATGATGAAGCAAAAGCGTCACCTAAAGCTAAATTGAATGATTGGGAGTAGGGTAGCTGCAATTAAACTGTTTCCTGGGGACTCACTCAATCAGCTACCGCTCAATTTATAACTGAATCGCTTGAAAAGTAAGGGGTAGAATCAACCTTAGAGAGATTAGCTGTATCCTTAGACGAGAGCGATCGCTTTCAGTGTAAAAGACGGTGATCCACAGATGGGGCGATCGCACTTTCATCCCCAGCCACTGTTACCTCAAAAAGCGATCGCTCTCTTTTTTATTGCAGATGAACCGACGCATATCTGAAAATAGGGATCGAAAATTATTTATTTGGCACGATCGCGTTAATATTGTGCCACTCGCCATTTAAACTTAATCTAGACTAACAATCTCAAGGAACACAAAAAAATAATGCGTATTTTATTTGTATCCGCTGAAGCATCACCCCTCGCCAAAGTGGGCGGTATGGGCGATGTCGTCGGCGCTTTGCCGAAATTTCTGCGGCGCATGGGCCACGATGTCCGCATCTTCATGCCCTACTACGGTTTCGTCCCCGACAAAATGGACGTTCCCAAAAAACCTGTTTGGGATGGGTCTGCCATGTTCCAAAGCTTCTCGGTGTTTGAAACTGTTTTGCCGGGAACCGATGTACCTTTATACTTATTACAACATCCATCTTTCTTGCCGCGCCGCGTTTACGGCGGTGTAGATGAAGATTGGAGGTTCACTTTCTTTGCCAATGCTGCGGCTGAATTTGCCTGGAATCATTGGAAGCCCCAAATTATCCACTGTCACGACTGGCATACGGGGATGATACCTGTTTGGATGAGCCAAGATCCCGATATCAGCACGGTTTTTACTATTCACAATTTAGCTTATCAAGGGCCGTGGCGCTGGCGTTTGGAGCAGATGACTTGGTGTCCTTGGTATATGCAAGGTCACAATACAATGGCTGCCGCAGTACAGTTTGCCGATCGAGTAAATACAGTTTCACCGACTTACGCCGAGCAAATCAAAACCCCAGCTTATGGGGAAACTTTGGAAGGTTTGCTGTCTTACCTCGGCGGTAAAGTATCGGGCATCTTGAATGGAATTGATACAGAATCTTACAATCCAGCAACTGACAAGTACCTCCATCAACAATTTAGTGCTGATACTATTGAAAAGCGCCCCGCTAATAAAATTGCGCTGCAAGAAGAAGTCGGTTTGGAAGTAAATAAAAATGCCTTTTTGATCGGCATGGTGACGCGGCTGGTAGAACAGAAGGGATTGGATTTGATAATTCAAATGCTCGATCTGTTCATGGCCTATACGGACGCTCAATTTATTGTACTGGGAACGGGCGATCGCTACTACGAAACCCAACTCTGGCAAATGACAGCCCGCTATCCCGGTCGGATGTCCACCCAACTACTCTACAACGAGGCCCTCTCCCGGCGCGTTTACGCAGGCTGCGACAGCTTCCTGATGCCCAGCCGTTTCGAGCCCTGCGGCATCAGCCAAATGCTCGCCCTCCGCTACGGGTGCGTGCCAATGGTTCGCCGCACCGGCGGTTTAGTCGATACCGTTTCCCACAACAACCCGATCGACAATACCGGTACCGGTTACTGTTTCGATCGCTACGAGCCCCTGGACTTGTTCACCTGCATGATCAGAACTTGGGAAGGTTTCCGCTACAAAGATAAGTGGAGAGAACTGCAACAGCGCGGCATGAGAGAAGATTTTAGCTGGGATATTTCGGCCAGGAAATACGTCAACTTGTACAGCGATATTTTGGGATTGCCGCCCGAAGAAACCACACCGGCATCAGAGGCAGAATTGATCGTTGGTAAAGGTTAATCTTAGTCAGGTGCGTCAGTCGCTGTTTGATTCAACTGAATCGAAGGGCGGGCTGACGCACCCTAAAGCTTAGTAAGGTGCATCAGTCAATCGATTTTAGATTTTAGATTTTAGATTAAAGAATTGAAGCATTGACCTCACGGATGAGTCCGGGGGCTTGTATCCTGGATGCTTTCAGTCGGTTTTTGATTCAATTTAATCGATCGACTGACTACGGACTACTGACTACGGACTACTGACTAATGACTAATGACTACTGAAAAATTAATCAAATAAATCGAGAGGTAAATGACCGTAAGTTCCACTAACTCCATCTTCTGAGGAAGATTGACAAGAAATCAAAACGCCCCGGTAAGTTCCGGGATAGCCGTCAACATAATACGACCCCTTCAAAGTATTGAACTTAATATAAACCGAACCAGCAAAGGTCGAGACAGCATTGGGATCTAAAACAGCTTGATATCCCAAAGCTTTCAAATAAGCTTCTAAAGCTAAAAACCCCTCATCCGTCGAAGAAGCGCACACTCCCAACATTTGATAATCCGACAAACTTGCTACCAGCAAAATCGCTTGACGGAGTGCCTGTTTTTCCAGTGGCGATGCTACAGATTGCATATCCAGACAAGTGAAATCTTTGAGGATTTGCTGTGCTTCTTCAACAGTTAGGGTAGTCGGGTTGTGAGTAGACATGAATTGCTCTGATATTTCCCAAAATTACGCTCGACACTGGGGTACTCGTCAACGAACTTCTGCCCTTGCAACCCTCGATCGACGGCGGTAACACTTGCACAAGTCCTGATTATAGCCCATTGTGTGCTCTGGCAATCAATTCGGGCGATCGTCTTCGAGGGCTTTCCTTCGCTAACGCCAACGCCGGAAGCGCACAAAAAAGCTAGTAGTTTTTACCAATGTTTTCAAGTTTAGATCAGTCCGGGTTTTTTCAGCTTTGCTAGCGCATCTTCGGCCGCATTTTTCTCAGCATCTTGTTTGCGGCGACCCCGGCCAACACCGTACATTTTACCGCTCACATACACTTGAGCAGTGAACTCTTTGGCATGATCGGGGCCTTCCTCATCAATGATTGAATATTCAGGGTTTTGACCGAATTTTGCCAGAGCCCACTCCTGAAATCGATTTTTAGAGTCTACAAGGTTTTTTTGCCCAGCATCGGACTGAGGGTAAATCATACTATCAGCAACTGGAATAAACAGCTTTTTAACAAAGGCGCGGACAGGTGTAATGGTTGAGTCGAGATAGTACGCACCAATAATCGCTTCAAAAGTATCGCAAAGCAAAGAGGGATTTTGGCGACCTTTATCTTGTTCTGCCCCTTTTCCCAGGCGCATTAACTTGCCTATACCTAGTTGCTCAGCAAACTTTGCTAGCTGATTCTGATCGACTAATCCAGAGCGCAACCGAGTTAATTGAGCTTCGCTAAAATCTTCATAGCGCTTGTACAAGATTTCGCCAACTAGATAACCTAGCAGGGCGTCGCCGAGGAATTCTAGTCGCTCGTTGTGTTCGCCTGCTTCTGGGTGTTCGTTTACGTAGGAACGGTGAGTGAGCGCGCGACTTAGAAGTGATTCATTTTTAAATTTTGGAAGTTTGGGAAATTTTGGAAGTTTTGGCATTTTTGTTTGTTTAGTTATTCAGCAAATCAATTGTACGGAAAATGTCTTTACATTAGCTCTATTTTTTTCAGTGCAGCTTCAGCAGCCAGCTTTTCAGCCTCTTTTTTACTGCTAGCTGTAGCTTGACCGTACACCTCATCCTTCACGCGCAGTTCAACGGTAAATTCTTTAGCATGACTAGGGCCAGCCTCATTAATTGTTATGTATTCAGGGGAAATTGACCCCATATTGCGATGTACCCATTCCTGGAACCGATTTTTTGAATCTACAAGGTGTTTGGAATCGATATCAGGCGTAAGAGACAAGAAATCTTCAACTACTGAAGTAAACAGCGGCTCTACAAACTCACGGACACCCTCAATACCAGAATCGAGAAAGTACGCGCCGATAACAGCTTCAAAAGTATTACTAAGCAGCGTGTTATTCGTTCTTCCTCCACTGGTTTCTTGACCGTTGCTTAACCGCATCCATTTGCCAATGTCGAACTCGATCGCAAACTTCGCTAACTGTGCCTTATCTACTAACGCAGAACGTATGCGAGTCAGTTCACCCTCACTTTTATTTGAATAATCACGATAGAGATACTCAGCGCTCAGGAAAGTTAACAAGGCATCACCGAGAAACTCTAGTAGCTCGTTGTCTTCACTTACTTCTTTCGGATTTTCAAAAAGAAATGATCGGTTAGTAAGTGCCTGATTTAACAGAGAAGCATCCTGAAAATTTAGTGTTTGTAGTAATTCTGCTAAACTTGCTCTACAGCGAGATTCTTCAGCAGAAGAACTTTTAGTTTCGTGACGAGTTTGCTCTTGAGCAACAAGAAGTCGCATGACATCTTGTTTTTGCTTTTCTACTTCTTTAATATCTGCCTCAGATGCAGATATAGCTTTAAGTAGTTTGGCAATACTGCCGAGAGCGCGATAGGTGTCTTCACTGGAAAATGAGGAATTGTGCGCCCAATTATTGCGGACTTCTATAAGTTCAATCACTAGAGCATTTTCAAAAGGAGTTAGATGCCTTTTGAAGACATTATCCCACTGCTTTGACATGACTGATAACAGGGTCAAAACATCTTCACGGAGAATATTATCTATTATTTTTCTTTTGGGTATTTTATTGTTGACCAAGCAATCTTGAGCCTTTGCCAGCCAGCGCTCTCCGTAAAATGCTTGCATTTGTTGTTCCACATAAGGGTACAATCTCTGACAGAGAAAGTTTAAAGCATTGCCAACTCGTTCGTTATTGTTCATAGCCATCTTTGTTATTTCCTTCTCTCGATCGCTTAGGGTAGATTATGGTTTTTTATTTCCGGGTCAAACCCGGTTGATTTGAAAAACCGGGTTTGTGAATTGAGATGTTACCTATAGACAATTACCCCTTACCCAGTTGGGAGGGTAGAGACTGTTTCCGCGAGACTGGTTGCATGAAAGACAAGCAAGTCGTAGGTTTTCTAGACTGTCAGATCCACCGCGGCTTCTGGGGCGCAAGTGTTCGATAGTCAGTTGATTTTCTGGAAGACATTTACCGCACCACCAACAGTTATGACCATAATCATCGATAAGCTTTTGCTTCTTGTTATGCTTCTGCTTTAGATTCATTTCGGTTTCCTTGTGCTTGTTGTTTACAACAGCGTTGAAACATCAGTTATCCAGCACATAAGGAGTGTTGCTTAAGGATTGGCAAGAAATGAATATTCCCAAACAAATAAGATTAAAAAGTAGGGATTAAGGCTACTTCTGATTTACTTATCTTATTTGGATAATTTTCTGTCTGGAAGTTCATAAATGAGAACAACTCACACTAAGCAAACACTTTTTAGGTGGCGCTAGGTGTGAGCTGATGTCTCATCTACCGTATATGTAAATATTCTTATATATATACATCTATATGAGATTAAGAGACAACTGCAATAGATATTTAGATAAATACTTAGCAATGTTATTTACTAATCACATATTGAAGCATATGTATAAAAAAAGATACATATACGATAGGTGAGACAGCAGCCCACGCTCGGCACTGGAATTTTGATGACCCAATTATTTCGCTCAAGGCTAGCATAAAGCCAAGCTCGATGTCAATCTCTCCCCCTCCCCCCGATCGCCCCTCTCCCTGCTGACAGGTGTAGGTTTTTTACGACTGGGTAGTATAAAGTCAATTAAACCAGGCGAAAATAAGGGTGATTCAACGA
>NZ_JAUBSH010000152.1:0-7779 GCF_036704705.1 Microcoleus sp. K1-B1
AAGGGTAATGCTTGATTGTAGGAGTCTAGGGCAGATTGAAATTGTCCGAAATGGGCGTAAATTTTACCCATTGAAAGGAGAGTGAGTGTGGCTTGGGCGTAGTTTCTCTCTGTACGATAGAGTGCGAGGGCTTCTTCTAACTTTGCCAGTGCAAGTTGTTTAGATTCCACAGTGCTTTGGCTAGAAAGTTGAGTTCCTTTGATAAATGCTACTTCAGCCGCAGAAACTTTGATGCCGGTAGCAATATCCCATACACGGGCAGTTCTATCCTGACTAGCTGTGAGGATTTGTTGCCCATCAGGGCTAAATTCTGCACGCTTGACTCCATCCTCATGTCCTCGAAATATCGCTAGAAGATTGCCTTTTGCATCCCACAGACGGGCGGTTTTATCCTGACTAGCCGTGAGGATTTGCCGGCCATCGGGACTAAATACGGCGCTGTTGACAGAACTGTCATGATCTCGCAATACTGCTAGGAGATTGCCAGAAATATCCCACAGGCGGGAAAGTCTATCGTTACTGGTGATCAGGATTTGACTACCATCGGGGCTAAATACTGCACTCTCATCGTGACTGGAACCTTTATCTACATCCTTCTGCCCCCGAAACTCTGCTTTGAGATTACCTTTTGTATCCCACAGGCGGGCATTTCCGTGGAAATTACTGCCTAGAGTGAGAATTTGGCGACCATCTGGGGTAAAGATTGCACTTTCGACACTGTTCTCATGCCCCCGGAACACAGCCAGGAGATTGCCTTTGGTATCCCACAGACGGGCGGTTTTATCTAAACTGGCGGTGAGGATTTGACTACCATCGGGACTAAAGACTGCACTGTTGACATAACTTTGATGTCCTTGGAATATAGCCAAGAGATTACCTTTGGTATCCCACAGACGGGCGGTTTTATCCATACTAGCGGTGAGAATTTGACGACCGTCCGGGCTAAATACTGCACTTTCGATTCTATGCTCACGGCCCTGAAACTCAGTTAGGAGATTGCCTTTGTTATCCCACAGGCGAACGGTTTTACCGCTGGCGGTGAGGATTTGCCGACCATCTGGGCTAAATACGGCGCTTTCGACATCACCCGGAAAAACAGTTAACAGATTGCCTTTGGTATCCCATAACCGGGCGATTCTATGACTGCTAGTGGGATCAATGCTCGCTATTTTATTAATGGTTGTGGGATCTATAGTAATGATTTGATGACTGCTAGTGAGGATATGACGACCATCTGGGCTAAATACTGCTCGGCTGAACCCATATTTATCTTCCTGTAACTCTATTAGTTGAGCGTTCTTTTTAGATACGCTTTCCTGAGAGTTTTGTAGAGAAGCTGTTTGCTCGGCTTGGGCTGCGCGAGCGATTGATAAATCCCATAACCGAGCGGTGCCATCCTCACTGGCGGTTAGAATTTGCCGACCATCGGGGCTAAATACTGCACTTGTGAGACCTCTTTCATGTCCGCGGAACTCGGTCGTGAGATTGCCTTTGGTATCCCATACTCGTGCAGTTCCATCCAAACTGGCGGTGAGGATTTGACTGCCATCGGGACTAAATACGGCACTGTTGACGACTTTCTCATGTCCCCGGAACTCAGCGAGGAGATTACCTTTTGTATCCCATAAGCGGGCGTTTTTTATACCAGTAGTGAGGACTTGACGACCATCCGGGCTAAATATGGCTTTTTCGATCTGCTCTTTCTGCCCCCGGAACTCGGCTAGGAGATTACCTTTGATATCCCATAGGCGGGCTGTTTCATCATTACTGGCGGTGAGGATTTGGCTACCATCGGGGCTAAATACTGCGGTGTTAACTGACCCCTCATCCTCAAAGGGGCTAATTACTTCACTGTTGGCTGACCCCTCATTCCCTAATCGAAACTCTTTGAGAAGATTACCTTTGGTATCCCATAACCGGGCTGTTTTATCTACGCTGGCGGTGAGGATTTGCTTGCCATTGGGACTAAATACTGCACTATTAACTATCAATCGCAATTCATGTATCCCATCAGGTCCCCGCAACTGTGCTAAAAGATTGCCTTCGGTATCCCATAGGTTGGCAGGATAAGAACTATCGTTGGGGAGAATTAGACGACCATCGGGGCTAAATACTGCACTAACAATTTGACTCGGGATAATTTGGCGACTATCACTAGGGTTAAATACTGAACTGGTAACTCGAATGCCTTGTCCCCGGAACTTTTGCAGGAGATTGCCTTTGATATCCCACAACCGGATGTTTCCATCATAACTAGAGGTGAGAATTTGGCGACCATCGGGGCTAAATATGGCACTGCTGACTCCTTGCTCATGTCCCTGGAATTTGACCAAAAGATTGCCTTTGGTATCCCACAACCGTGCAATCTTATCATCACTAGCGGTGAGAATTTGCCTACCATCAGGACTAAATACTGCACTCTTGACACGCTCTTTATGTCCCTGGAATATTGCCAGTTGAGCATTATTTTTAGATACGCCTTGCTGCAAGGTTTCTCTAGCAGCTATTTGCTCAGTTTGAGCGGACAGAACAGCTGATACGTCCCACAGGCGAGCGATTTTATCCCAACTAATAGTGAGAATTTGCTTACCATCGGGACTAAATGCTGCTTTAACTATATCGTTATGCCCCCGCAGCTTTGCTAGCAAATTACCTTTGGTATCCCAAATTTGAGCAGTTCCATCTCGACTACTGGTAAGAATTTGGCGACCATCAGGGCTAAATCCTGTGACAGTCCATACAGAACTCCAGTCTGAATCTCCATGCTGCCCAAATACAGTCAGGAGATTACCTTTAGTATCCCAAATGCGGGCGGTTCCATCCGAACTAAGGGTGAGGATTTGGCGACCATCGGGGCTAAATATTGCATGGTTGACATGATTTTCATGCCCCTGGAACTCGGTTAGGAGATTACCGTTGGTATCCCACAGGCGGGCAGTTTTATCCTGGCTGGCGGTCAGAAATTGCCTGCCATCGGGACTAAATTTTGCACTGAGGACAGGAGCCGTATGCCCCTGGAATTCTTTGAGAAGATTGCCTTGGATATCCCACAACCGGGCGGTTCCATCATAACCAGTGGTGAGGATTTGGCGACCATCTGGGCTAAATACGGCTTTTAGGAAGCCTCCTGATCCGCCACTTCTGGTCTGGAACTCTGCTTTGAGATTGCCTTTGGTATCCCACAAACGGAGTTTATCCCACATGCCGGCTTTATCCGCAAACATATTAACGGTGAGGATTTGGCGACCATCGGGACTAAATACTGCACTTCTAAGATTACTGCGATCATCAGCCCCCCGGAAGTCTTTGAGGAGATTGCCAGAAGTATCCCACAGGCGGGGGGCTTCATACTGACTGGTGGTGAGAATTTGGCGACCATCGGGACTAAATACTGCACTGGTGACTTCTGCCTCATGCCCCCGGAACACAGTCAGGAGATTACCTTTGATATCCCACAAGCGGGCGGTTTTATCTGTACTAGCAGTGAGGATTTGCCGACCATCGGGGCTAAATACGGCACTGATGAGCCTATCCTCATGCCCCAGAAACATGGCGACTTGCCCGCCAAATGCTTGGACGGGTTGCTGCGTTCCTGATGGGTTGGGGTTTTCTGTTGCCGGTGATTGAGATGGTGTGGGAATCCTGGGTTGGCCGCTGATGGGGATGCTGTAGGTAGTAGCGAATACCACTCCCATCATCAGAGGGAGACAGCGATGCACTTTTCGATATTTATCTCGCAGCATAATTGTTTTTTGGGAGAATTAAGAATTGGGAGAGGGGGGTCAACTAAACCTTTCTCTAGCGAATCCGTAAAAGCCAAAAGCTATAGTTTCTTTTTGGATAGGCAAATCTGCTTAGCGTTGGCTCATTTTTTTACCGAGGTCATTAAAATTAAGATGGGCTGGGGGTTAGTTGTCAGAAAAAATTATTTATGTTAAAGAGAAACTCTATCATTTTTCATAATGGTTGTCTGTCATTGGCTGCGTCAAGGGTGAGGCAAGGACGTTAAGGGATGTAACTTGTATCGGCGGCGGGGCGTTGGCTCGTCAATGTTATTATCTTTTCACTGGCTGACTGTCACTTTTGCACGGAGACCGAAGCAACCATTGGTGTCAACTTAATGTCAAACGTAGTACCAGTCTGGTGTCTGACGATTACGGCTCGATCCCCCCTAGCCCCCCTTAAGAAGGGGGGGACAAGAGTCTTCTCAAAGTCCCCCTTCTTAAGGGGGATTTAGGGGGATCGAGCAGTTAGCTAAAAGCGAGATTTCTCAGGGGTTTGAGGCTTAAGTTTACACCAATGCGAAGAAAGCTCTCCCCCCTACCCATGAAAGCCCCCACTCCCCCAGTCAGGTGAGTCGTCAGGAGGAAGTTCGATCGCCCCAAAGCCGCCTAAATTAAAACTAGGAATGGAGGATTCGATCGCACCTAAACATGAAACTGCTCAACCGCCGCACTCGAAAGCTTCTGTACACCGGCATCCTGGCGCTGGCCTACTTTGTTACCGGAAAACTCGCAGCGTCGATGCTGGGACTGGTGAAAGCCGAACCCTCCCCCGTGTGGCCGCCCGCCGGTATTGCTCTAGCGGCACTGCTACTGCAAGGGCGACGGATGTGGCCGGGAATTGTCCTCGGTTCAGTGCTGTTAAACTCTACCGGCGGTATACCGTCGGCTGTCATTGCCACATCGGCCTTTAGCGTTACCCTGCAAGCGCTGGCTGGAGAGGCTTTGCTGACTTGGAGCGGATTTTCTACTAAACTCGATCGATTGCGAGATGTTCTGGCTTTAGTAGCGGGCGCTGTCATCGGGTCTACTCTTGTGGGTTCTATCCTCGGCAACTTGGGTACGTGCATTTTTGGTTGGGCTCAGTGGAGCAATTTCTCTCGCAACTGGTGGACTACGTGGCTCGGAGACGGTATGGGGATTTTGATTGTGACGCCTGTGCTGCTGACTTTGAACCACGCCGTTAATAGTTTTAAATTTCCACTAAAACTTAGATGTTTCACTATTCTCAATTACTTGTTTAGGAACAGGCAAGATGCCTGTTCCACAAGAGATGAATTTGATTGTGGAACAGGCATCTTGCCTGTTCTTGACAATGGTGTAACAGGTGAGAAAAAATCTCGAATTATTTCAAGTTTAAAAGCATTTTTAAACTACTGGAACACTAACCAATCAAAAGTTACAAAATATTCAAGCAGATTGTCTGCAACTGAAAACCGCTATAATCTTCTATTTTTAATTATTAACTATTCAGAAATAGCGCTCTGGCTGACTCTATTGCTGAGCGTAAGCTGGCTGTTTTTTTGCTCAAAAACACAAGCGGCGATCGCTCAGTATCCGCTGGAGTATCTGCCTTTTCCTCTGATAGTTTGGGCTGCCCTGCGGTTTCAATCGGCGGGAGCGATTTTTGCTTATTCGATCGTCTCTTACATCGCGATTTGGGGAGCAGTACAGGGAGGCGGCCCGTTTTTGGCCAAAAGCGATAATCTCAAACAGGCGGTTTTATTTTTACAAGCTTTTACCGGTACGATCGCCCTTGTGGCTCTGATGTTGGCCGCCGCCGTAGCAGAACGTCAGCAAGCGCTGGTGGAGGTGCGCCGCACGGCGGCCATGCTGCGCGATCGCGAAGCTAGTTTAGCCAACGCTCAGCGCATCGCTCAGTTGGGAAATTGGGATTTAAATTGCGCCGCCCTCACAGCAACTGACAACTCCGAAGAATCCGCAGAAGATCGTATATCCCATATCGAATTGCGGTGGTCAAACGAACTTTACCGCCTCTTGGGTTTTGCTCCTGGAACCGTCAAACCGACACCAGAAGTTTTTTTGCAGGCCGTACATCCAGAAGATCGAGATTTGGTGGCGCGATCGCAGCGCCAAGCTATGTTGGAGCGCCAAGCCTATTGCATTAACTACCGAATTGTGCTGGCAGATGGCTCAGAACGCACTGTCTGCGAACAGTCGGCAATTGAGTCAGGGGCGATCGCCGCGACAGTCCAAGACGTTACCGAACGCCACCGCGCGGAAACCGCTTTGCGGGCGTCCTCCGATCGCGATCGCTTGCTCTCAGAAATCGCCCTGCGAATTCGCAACTCCCTCGACCTCGAAGAAATTCTCAACACTACTGTTGCCGAAGTCCGGCAATTTTTCAAGGCAGACCGCGCTTTCATCGGTATTGTGGACACGGACGGGGTAAATCTTCCTAGCCCGGTGTACGGTAAGGTTGTGGCCGAGTCTGTGGCAGGCCAATGCCGTTCTCTTTTGGGGTGGGTACTCGCTGACGAGAATCACCTCGAAAGCCAGAAAACTTTTTATGCTAACAACCGCGTCCGAGCTCTCTCCGATACTGCTAGCGTTCAACTCAGCGTTCCAATTGCCCAATTGTACAGCGACTATCAAATTAGAGCGACGTTAAATGTGCCGATCGTCCTGGGGGATGAATTGTTCGGGATCTTGGCCGTCAACCAGTGCTCTGGGCCCCGCCAGTGGCAGGAATTTGAAATTGATTTGTTGGAAAAACTCGCTACCCAAGTGGCGATCGCACTACAGCAAGCCCAACTTTTGCAGCAGGTAAAAGCTCTCAATGCCAACTTGGAATCTCAAGTGGAGGAACGCACCCACCAACTACAGCAAAAAATGCACGAGTTGCAAGAAAGCAATCGCCTGAAAGACCTATTTTTGCACGCAGTTTCTCACAATCTCCGCACTCCTGTTATGGGAATGTTAATACTGCTGAAAAATTTGCTCAACAAATCGCCTTCTGACTCTCTACAAGATGTTCCGGTTTCTCGATCGATTTTGCAGCGCATCGTTCAGGCCAGCGAACACCAGTTGACTATGGTTAATGCCCTGCTCGACGCTCACGCTAGCGAGGTCAAAGGGATTGTTCTCAATACTGTACCGCTGCATTTGCCGCCTTTAGCTTCAGCCATTATTGCCGATTTAGAACCGATGCTGGCCAAAAATCAAGCAACTTTGACTCAGGATATTCCGGCGGATTTGCCACAAGTCAATGCCGATCGCCAACACTTGCAGCGGGTGCTAGAAAATCTGTTGACTAATGCTATTAAACACAATCCTCCGGGAGTCAATATAACTTTTAAAGCCGAGGTAATTGAAGTTGAAACAGCGCTAATTTATGAAGAAAATTCCCAGGTTTTAACATCTCAAACTACTCAGATCGCCCGCTGTATCGCTAACGGGATATCTGCTGCGGGCGATCGTCCTAGGATGGGCGAAACCACCCATAAAAATCAGGAAACCCTGGCCAAATTTAACCTCGACGGCAGTTGCAAAATGCCCCGCTATCAGGGCCAAATTGCCAATATCGGCAGCAAATTGCCGGGTGTCACCGTAAAAATGGTTCGCTGTAGTGTAACAGATAATGGAGTGGGAATCAGCGCCAAACAGCGGGAATCTCTCTTTGAACTTTACGTTCAAGACCCTAATAGCCGACAATTAACAGGGTTGGGTTTGGGATTGTACCTCTCCAAGCAAATTATCAAAGCTCACGGCGGCTCGATCGGTGTCGAAAGCACTCCCGGCGGTGGTTCGACTTTCTGGTTTTCGCTACCTGTTGTCAACTCGGACGATCGATCTTTCCCAATTCTTTAATCTCTAATCTAAAATCCGCGCAACCGCAAAGTTTTTCGACTCACAGTCAACAGTCAACAGTCAACAGTCAACAGCCAACAGTCAGCAGCCAACAGTCAACAGTCAACAGTCAACAGTCAACAGTCAACAGTCAACAGTCAACAGTCAACAGTCAACAGTCAACAGT
>NZ_JAUBSH010000153.1:0-7758 GCF_036704705.1 Microcoleus sp. K1-B1
ATCTCAAAAAATGGTTTGTTGAAATTTTTGCTAAATCCGCCTAGTTATCGGATCATTTTTTTTGTGGCTTTCTCTTATTGATTGTGGGGAGTAGGGGTTGGGCTTCTAGCCCGGAACAGGCAAGATGCCTGTTCCACAAACAAATTTATTGGTTGTATTCGTTGTGGGGTGGGGTTCTAGGCCGCCCATACCAATATTCCAGAAATTGAAATTGTGGGATTAAAATAAATCAGCGACATCCCAAGGAATCGCGAGTAGAAATCCCCGTTTGAGAATTAATCCCACTTGCCTTTGTACACAATTCTTTAACTTGTGATCCGTCCATAATTGCATCAGTAAAGTCAGCGCCGGTGATATCAACGCCTTCAAAAGTAGAACGCAGCAAAATTGTTTCTGCTAAAATTGCATCACTTAAATCGGCATTAGTAAATTTAACTTGATCAATCATTGCATTAGTTAAATTGGCGCCGTGCAAATTCGCCTGAGTCATCACAGAGGCGCTCATAATTGCTCCCCGCAAATCGGCATTAGAAAAATTAGTCAAGTCCATATTAGCGTTAGAAAACTCAGCGGCCCGCAGCATTTGACCAGAAAAATCGCGTCTTGTCAGTTCGGCGTTGCTAAAGGACAACGGCGGAGCGTAATATTTAGATTGAGCCTGGGCTGGCTGCTGCAGGATGAAGATAGTTAGCGCCAAGAGGAATGCTGCTAGTTGCCGGAGTTTCATAAGTCTGATATTCTCGCAAGGTGGGTATTTCGTAGTGTATCCCGAACTTGGGTCGATCGACTAAACAGGTACAATCTTAATTAATAGTGATGGAGATGGAAAAAAAGATATGCTAAGTTTTTTCTTAACTTGGATAGTAGCAGCAGTTTCGCTGATCGTTACCGCTAACATTGTACCAGGTATTTCGGTGGTTAGCTTTCCGGCGGCGATGGTGGCTGCTGTTGTTATCGGATTGGTGAACGCGGTTGTCAGACCGATTCTTACATTGCTGACGCTGCCTTTGACCATTATTACTTTAGGTTTGTTTTTATTCGTTGTGAATGCAATTTCGCTTTCCCTGGCTTCGTGGTTGGCGGGTGCGTTCAATATCGGCTTTGCGGTTAACGGTTTTTGGCCGGCTTTGTTTGGTTCGATTGTTTTGTCATTCGTGTCTGGGTTGATTGGTCGATTTGTGAATGCCAATACTTTGTCTCAGTAATACATTATCCCAGATACTCGATCGGGCAAACTGCAACCGCTACTGTTACCGCAGAACCCGCCCTAACCCCTCCTTGTGAAAGGGGGGGATTTTTGCTGCGAAATATTTGTTTAGGGACTAAAAGCTTTTCACGGGCGGGTAGGATGCCCACCCCACAAGCAGATTCACTCTTTGTGGAACAGGCATCTTGCCTGTTCTTGAGAATGGTACAAGATATCTGTTCGATCGCACAAAGTGCTGCAGCTTCTGCTACGCTGGGCGTCCCAACTTGTTTGACTACAATATTTGAAGGGTTGGGGACTTCTACGGAACTTAAAATGTCAGCAGCAAAGGTTTTTAACGGCCAATTTCGCTCTTGACAAAGTTCCAGCAAGCCGACTTCACCTGCTTTAGTGTCTATTGTAGCAATACCTGCGATCGCACTTTCCGCTAAATGATAAGCACGGCATACTTGTTTAATCGCAGTTTCGATTAATTCTCGCCCTGTTCCGCGTTCACAACCTATCCCTATCCACAACACTCTCGGATGCCACTGAACCTTTGGCAAAGCAGATTCCGGCGAAAATCGTCTCTGGGTGAAACTAATCCAAATTCGGGCTTTGATAGTTGATAGGTTTTCCCCATCCCAATACAAAGAATGTTTTTCGGGCAGACTGTTTCGCCACAAAGTAGAACCAACTTCTTGAATTACTTCGACAGTTTCCCCTCTAGCAAGAGCCGCCGCCACTCCTGTCCAGTCACCTTCACCCCGCCTCCAACCGCTGGGAATCTCTAGCATATCTAAAGTAAATTCATCGCTCATTATTCAATTATCTATTCTGTAGTTTCACTGCGACCGCAATCTAAAAAAAAACTTAACACTCTGTTTAGTGAAAATTTTGGTAAAATTGTAGCACAAACTACAAAAAACCCAACATTTAAGATGGTAGAACTAAATCAGTTACTGTTAGAGTTTGAAAGAAACCTCAAATCAGAAGGAGTGAAAAAAGAATGGAAAGAGCGCCGGGAAAGTTGGGTTAGCGATGTGGCAGCATCAGTTAACCTGACATATCTAGCAGAATTGCTAGTTGAATTGGAATCAAACTTGCAGGGAGAATCGGTTGATATTCAGTGGCCCGATCGTCGGAACCGTTGGGTAGAAGAATGTCTGGGAGCATCAATTTTCCAAGAAGTATCAAGTTTATTGCTGGAACTAGAAACCAATACAAATTCGGAAGCTATGGCTGATGAATGGTCGCACAATCGCGAGAATTGGGTACAGCAAATGCACCAGTTTAAGGAGTAGTTTCGAGGATTCAGAGCCTGTAGATATGCGTTTTCAGGCTCTAAAATTTCCTAATGACTAATGACTAATGACTAATTCTTGATCTTTCTGCCAAACCCATTCAGAAAAATATCAGCGAGTCCTTCAGCCATTTCCTGCATTTGCTGCCGAGAAGCATTCGGCTCATAATCGTATTTTGACTGAAGGGCGCGACTGCAAACATTCCCACAAATACCTGACCGACAATTTTCGGATTCATCTTTGGATAAACTTGTTTTTCTCTCGCCGTTCCCAAAAAAACCTCAGCCACATATAGCGTTTCTCAGATAAATGAGGTATACAGAAACCCTGTATTGTCAAGCTTTCCAGGTCAAAATTCGTACCTCACCTTTTTGATAAAGGCTATAGCTCATTATAAAAAACCAACACTCTCAATCAATAAAATTTGTACAAAAATAGCACAAACTGCAAACAAGACAAAATTTAATATGGTAGAACTAAACCAATTACTGTTAGAATTTCAAGCCCACCTAAACGGGGACGCAGTGACGGAAGAATGGAAAGAACGTCGCAACTGTTGGATGAGCGAGGTGTCAGCAGCAATTGACGAAAAACACCTAGCCAAATTGCTAGTTGAATTAGAATCAAATTTTCAGCGAGAAGCGGTACAAAGTCTCTGGAAAATGATCCGTGAAAGTTGGGTAGAAGAATGTCATATAGCATCGACACTGGAAGAAGTATCAAGTCTATTGCTGGAACTTGAAAGCAATACAACCTGGGAAGTAGTGACGGATGAATGGCAGGATTATCGGGAGAAGTGGGTACAAAAGATGTACGATTTTATAGAGTAATTGGGGATTAGTGACAGGTTATTGGTTATTGGTTATTAATTATAATCACCAATAAGTAACAACCAATAAGTAACAACCAACAAATAACCAATAACTAATGACTAATCATTCATCTTTCTGTAAAACCCCATTCAGAAAAATATCTGCGAGTCCTTCGGCCATTTCCTGCATTTCCTGCGGCGAAGCATTCGGCTCCATAATCGTATTTTGACTGAAACCCGCGACTGCAAACATTCCTAAAAATACCTGAGCCACAATCTTCGGATTCATCTTCCGATAAACTCCTTTTTCCATCGCCGTTTCAAAAAAAGCCTCAGCAACATCGCTCATTTTTCCGATGACTTCCAACTGAATTCTGTCGCGCAAATCCGGGTGAAATTGCGCTTCCAAAAAACACACCCGCATCATGTCGCTATTCTCGCGGATATTCAGCATCCGCCGCCGCATCACCTGAGCCACTGCTTTGTAACTGCCCATCTCGCTCAATTCTGTCAGCAAATCCGTCAGCAACTCCACCCATCCTTCCGTCGCTACCTCAATCAAAATCGCTTTTTTATTATCAAAATGCCGAAATAGCGTACCCTCTGCCACCCCCGCCGCCGCTGCTAAATCGCGAGTTGTCGTGCCGTCGTATCCGCTGCGGGCAAACAACCGCTGAGCGGCTTGTAAAATCCGCTTCTTGGTTTCTGTTTCAGAAGGAGGAGACTGATTAAAAATTCGCATGGCTTTGCAATCGGTAATTGGCGACTTGGAACTACGGGTTCGGGACTGAAGGGCTAAATAATGTTAAGTTTTAAGTTGTGCGCGGCTTTTATCCCAAACTTAAAACTCCTCGCCGGGCCCCAGACCCTTTTTGAGATTTGCTGTATCAGCCTAACATCTGGGGCGCAACAGATCGCTTATGCCTCCAAAAATCTTTATCCTGAGAAAAGAATTCCTGGCCACCGAGCACAAACATTTTTTTGTTTGACAATCCAAAATCTAAAATCTAAAATCTAAAATCGAATGACCCCGCAGTTCCAAAAACCCCGTGAAGCGAAGCTATCCCGTAGGGAATCGCCCGATCGCCAAACTCGATTCATCGCATCCCTGCTCGCCGCTGTACTGCTGTGGTGGGGAATTTCGCCCGAAATCGCCCTCGCCCGCCCCAACCCCGCTAGCGGCTCCCAAACAGTCTCTGTTCAACCATCGCTCGATCGAGTAATCAGCCAAGTCAGCGAATTTAAGCTCGACAACGGCATGAAATTCATCGTACTCGAAAGGCCCAGAGCGCCCGTAGCATCGTTTCTGATTCACGCCGATGTAGGCGGGGCAAACGAACCCGACGGTCAAACAGGTGTCGCCCACTATCTCGAACATTTAGCCTTCAAAGGCACGCCAAAAATCGGCACTACCGACTACCAAGCCGAAAAGCCGCTGCTAGAAAAACAAGACCAACTCTTCGAGCAAATGCAAGCAGCCAAGGCCAGCGGCAAAACTGAAGAAGTCGCCCAATTAAAAGCAGAATTTGACAAAGTTGAAGCCGAAGCTTCGCAATTTGTCAAGCGCAATGAACTCGGCAAAATAGTGGAACAAGCAGGCGGAGTCGGACTAAATGCCGCTACTTCCACCGACGCCACAATGTATTTTTACAGCCTTCCAGCTAACAAGTTAGAAATGTGGATGTCGCTGGAATCCGAGCGATTTCTCGAACCAGTATTTCGGGAATTTTACAAGGAAAAACAGGTAATTTTAGAAGAGCGCCGGCTGCGAACCGAGAATTCTCCGATCGGACAAATGGTTGAAGCTTTTGCCAACAAAGCTTTCTCTGCTCATCCCTACCGCCGCCCCGTAATTGGCTACACTGAAGACATTAAAAACCTCACCCGCAGCGACGTGCAGAAGTTTTTCGACACTCACTACGTCCCCAGCAAGCTGACTGTTGCGGTGGTAGGAGACGTGAAAGCTTCGGAGGTGAAGCGACTCGCTCAAATTTATTTCGGCCGTTACAAGGCTTCACCCGCGCCTCCAGAATTGCAGATTGTCGAACCTCCCCAAACGCAAACTAAGGAAGTGACGCTGCAATTAAAAACTCAACCTTGGTATTTGGAAGGGTATCACAAACCGGCGATGAATCATCCCGACAATGCCATTTATGAAATGATTGGTTCTTTGCTCAGCGATGGCCGCACTTCTCGGCTCTACAAATCTTTGGTAGAAGAGCAGCAATTGGCGCTGGCGGCTCAAGGTTTCAGCGGTTATCCGGGCGAAAAGTATCCGAATTTGATGTTATTTTATGCTCAAACTGCTCCGGGCCGCACGGTTGATGAAGTAGCCTCCGCTTTGAGCAAGGAAATCGATCGCCTGAAAACTGAGCCGGTTTCTGCTTTGGAATTAGATCGCGTGAAAACTCAGGCGAGAGCCGATTTGTTGCGATCGCTCAATTCTAATATGGGCATGGCATTTGCGCTGGTGGACTATCAAGTAAATACCGGTTCATGGCGAAATTTGTTCAAGGAATTGGATGCGATCGCGGCTGTTACTCCCGCTGACATTCAGCGTGTCGCTCAGGCAACTTTCCGCCCGGAAAATCGCACGATTGGAAAGCTTTTGCCACTGTAAGAAGAAGGTTCTGTAACGGATGTAACGGATGTAACGGATGTAACGGATGTCAGTTCGATGTCCGGCGGAAGAAGGAAGAAGGAAGAGGGAAGAGGGAAGAAGGAAGAGGGAAGAAATACTCGTTTCCAGGCTCTGCCTGGGAACGCATATCGGCGAGGCTCTGCCTCGAATTGTCAAATTAGGAAACATTGGAGAAAGAATGAAAAGGACTAAATTGAGACTGAAAAAAGTAAAGTTATTTCTGCTGTCACTTTGCTTTTTTACTGTTTCACTTGGCACGTTTAATTTGTTACCTTCCTTTGCGGCGGCACCCAAACACTACGACGAATTAACATTTCCCCCGCTGGCAGAAATTAAACTGCCTAAATATACTCGCTTCGAGCTAAAAAATGGCATCCGGGTGTATCTGATGGAAGACCGGGAACTGCCGTTAGTCGGGGGAACGGCTCTATTTCGCACGGGCGAGCGTTTTGAACCTGCCGATAAAATTGGATTGGGAGGTTTGACGGGAGAAGTGATGCGAACTGGCGGTACGAGCCGGCATACGGCTGATGAATTAAATCAGTTGCTAGAACAGCGAGCAGCTTCAGTAGAAACGGGGATTGATGTTAGTTCAGGCAGCGCTAATTTTAGTGCTTTAGCTGAAGATTTGGAACCCGTATTTGACTTATTTGCGGAAGTGATTCGGGAGCCAATATTTGCTCAGGAAAAGTTGGATTTAGCGAAGAACCAAACTCAAGGTGCGATCGCCCGCCGCAATGACGATCCTGACGGTATTACCGGCCGCGAGTTTCAAAAATTAATTTATGGATCTCGCAGTCCTTACGCGCGCACGGTAGAATACAAAACCCTCGCCAATATTTCCCGCGACGATTTGGTGAGTTTCTACCAGAAATATTTCCATCCCAAGAATATGATTTTGGGTATTTCTGGCGATTTTGATACAGCTAAAATGCGATCGCTCGTCGAGCAAAAATTTGGCAACTGGCAACCGAATCAAAGTGCAGCAGTGCCTCCGCTACCAACCGTATCGCCAGCAAATGGCGGCGGCATATTTTTGGTAAATCAGCCGCAATTAAGTCAAAGTTACGTGCAAATGGGACATTTGGGTGGAATGCTCAACAGTCCAGATTACGGTGCTTTGGATGTGATGAATGGGGTTCTCAACGGTTTCGGTGGCCGTTTGTTTAATAACGTGCGATCGCGCCAAGGCTTAGCTTATTCAGTATACGCGGCTTGGAGTCCGAGGTTTGACTATCCGGGGGTGTTTGTCGCAGGAGGCCAAACGCGATCGGACGCCACAGTAGCGTTTATCCAGGCGATTCGGGCAGAGATCGATCGTATCCGCACCGAACCAATTACCCAGGAAGAATTAGCTTTTGCTAAAGATTCCACCCTAAATTCTTTCATCTTCAAATTTGAAAATCCCAGTCAAACTTTGTCGCGATTAATTCGCTACGAATACTACGGTTATCCCGAAGATTTCATTTTTCGCTACCGCCGCAGCATCGAAGCAGCAACAATTGCCGACGTGCAGCGCGTAGCCCAGACTTATTTGAAACCGGAGAATCTGGTAACATTAGTAGTGGGAAATAGTGCGGCAATTCAACCGCCGTTATCGAGTTTGGGAACTTCGGTAAAAGTGCAATCTGTTGATATCACAATTCCCTCGGCAACTTAATTTATTTGTGATTAGGAGTCGCCGATCCGACTAAGGACACGGCATTGCCGTGTCCCTCCTCTTTGCGGCACAATTTTCAACTAACTGTAGTTTAGACTAAAAAATCAGTGCAGCTAAAAGTAGCAGCCTTTTAGCAGAAGGCAAGCTGTTGCTCAA
>NZ_JAUBSH010000154.1:0-7477 GCF_036704705.1 Microcoleus sp. K1-B1
AGGTTCAGTTTTTTACCTTTCTTCGCACCTTTAGTTCGTGGTTCAGTGAACCGCTTCCCTTCTGGCGCTTTATTAATGTATCAACTCTCCCCAGAGTTGTCAAGCGTTTTGTGAAAATATTTTTGATTTTTTTTTGAACCTATACACACCAAGGGTTTGAGCTGCTGATTTCCGATCCTGCCTCCGCTGGCTGACTCCTCTTTCCGGGAAGGGGTCTTTTTTTTTTGGCAAGATGGGACTTTTGAGGGGAGTATCTACCGCGCATGGGTAGAATATCTCTACGTGTAGCTGTTTTATATATAGATGTTCGATCGCCCGCTCATGAAAAAACTTATAGCCCGCCCTAGTGGCTTATTCATTACCTGCGCTTCACTGCTGCTGGCTTGCAGTCAGACGAACACTCCCCAAACCTCTACTACAGCATCTCCGGCGACTTCACCATCTCCCGGTGCTTCCCCAGAGGGTTCGCCTGGGGGGAGTTCCAACACTATATCTATAGGTATTGGGGTGGCCCAAACTAGCAATGTGGCTTTACTGGGTCAGGAACAGGTGGCTGGCGCGAAAATTGCTGAGAAGTATTTCAACGATAAGGGCGGTGTGGATGGGACGCCCATTAGACTGGTGTTCCAAGATACCGGTGGAGACGAACAAGGGACAATCAATGCTTTCAATACTCTGATCAATCAGGATAAGGTGGTAGGTATTGTGGGGCCGACCCTCTCGCAACAAGCTTTTAGTGCCGATCCGATCGCCGATCGAGCAAAAGTTCCCGTACTCGGACCCTCCAACACCGCTAAAGGCATTCCCCAGATTGGCGATTATGTGGCCAGAGTCTCCGCGCCTGTGGCAGTGGTAGCACCTAATGCAGTTAAAGCTGCACTGAAGCAAAATCCCAATATTAAGAAGGTAGCCGTGTTTTTTGCTCAGAATGATGCTTTTAGCAAATCTGAGACTGAAACTTTTCAGACAACGGTTAAAGATATGGGGCTGGAATTAGCAACAGTCCAAAAATTCTTGACTACTGATACAGATTTCCAATCTCAAGCCACTAATGCGATAAATGTCAATCCCGATTTGATAATTATTTCTGGGTTGGCCGCTGATGGAGGCAATTTAATTAAGCAGTTGCGAGAGTTGGGTTACAAAGGCGTTATCATTGGGGGCAACGGTCTGAATACTTCTAATGTATTTCCTGTTTGCAAGGCTCTTTGCGATGGGGTTTTGATTGCCCAAGCCTACAGCCCGGAATATGAAAATGAAGTTAATAAGGCTTTTCGGGATGCTTATCGCGCTCAATTCAAGAAAGAACCGCCTCAGTTTAGCGCTCAGGCTTTTACTGGCGTACAAGTTTTTGTGGAGTCATTAAAGGCAATTAATGCTAAGTCTAAGGTTAGCGAAAAGCCTTTGGCTGAGTTGCGTACAAATTTGAATCAGCAGTTGTTGGGTGGCAAGTACGATACGCCTTTGGGGGAAATTTCTTTTACGCCTGAAGGTGAGATTAATCAGAAAGAGTTTTATGTGGCACAGATAAAAATGGATGCTGATGGAAATAACGGTAAATTCGAGTTTTTGAAATGAAGTTAGGCACGACAGGGATTCTGACACGGATATAGGGATGAGTTATTGAGTGTGAGTCTGAGGTTAAACCCGCTTCCCCCCTTGGGGGGAAGTCAGAAGTCAGAGTAAAAATTGTATGCTGTTTGTTTTTGAATGATTTAATGTTGATGCCGAATCTCTAACTGGTGATGGACTTAACTCTGTTTTTGCAACAATTTTTGAATGGTTTGTCGATCGGCAGCGTGTATGCTATTTTTGCCCTGGGATACACGCTGGTCTTTTCTATTCTCGGAATTATTAATTTTGCTCACGGTGCAGTATTTACTTTGGGTGCTTATTTCACCTATGCGCTGATGGGAGGTACTTTCGGTTTTAATGGGTTGTGGGCTAATGCTCGAATTCCCGTGCAATTGCCTTTTGCTGTGGCGTTAATTTTGGGAAGTGTCATGGCTGGTTTGGTAGGAGTAATTGTTGAACGAATTGCTTTTTTACCTTTGCGCCGCCGACTCTCTGATCCTCTGCTGACGGTGGTTTCTAGTTTGGGTGTGGCAGTTGCGATCGCAAATATCATTCAATATCTAGTCGGTGCGGAAATTTACACTTTTCCTGCTAACACTTACGGATATTTACCTGCTGCAATTAACTTCGGGACAGCGGATAAACCTATTCCGATTCGGACTGTCCAAATAGTGATTTTTGTGGTGTCAGTTGCGATTGTGGCTGTCTTAACTTACTTAATAAATTTCACTAAATTTGGCAAAGCAATGCAGGCTGTGGCTGAAGATGCTACTACTTCTAGTCTGTTGGGTATTGATACTGATAGATACATTGTTTTGACGTTTTTTGTGAGCAGTTTTCTGGCTGGTTTGGCGGGGAGTTTGGTGGGTTCCAGTGTGAGTATTGCTGGGCCGTATTTTGGTATTGCTTTTGGTTTGAAGGGTTTGGCGGTGATTGTGCTTGGGGGGTTGGGGAGTATTCCTGGGGCGGTTTTGGGTGGGTTTATCATTGGTTTGGTGGAGGCTTTTGTGCCCGGAGATTTTTCGGCTTATAAGGATGCTGTTGCTTTTGCCATATTGTTTATTATGCTATTGGTTAGACCGCAGGGTTTGTTTGGACGGCGTTTGATTCAGAAAGTGTAGGATGATTTGTAAGAACTGTAGTGCATCAGTAGATAAAGGGATGTTTTATGAAAGTGGAAGTTCCATTACTTGTAAGCGATCGCCTTTTTTTACGATTAGCCAATCAAGACGATATCTGCGAAATCATTAAATTTTACAGATACAATCAAAGGTTTTTTACTCCCTGGCATCGACATTGGGGGGAGGAGTTTTTAACTGAAAGTTATTGGCAAAAACAAGTAGAGAAAGATTGCCAAGGATTTGAGTCTGACAAATCTTTAAAGCTGTGGATTTTTGAGAAAGATAATCCTGAGTATATTGTGGGTAACGTTAATTTTGATAATTTTGTACGAGGTGCCGGTCATTTCTGCTTTTTGGGATATAATCTGGCAGAAGCGCAACAAGGTAAAGGTTATATGACTGAAGCTGTGCGAGTTGCGATTCAATATGTGTTTGAAGAGTTGAATTTACATCGCGTTATGGCCAATTATATGCCTCACAATCAGCGCAGCGGTAATCTACTTAAAAAATTGGGATTTGTGGTGGAAGGTTACGCTAGAGACTATTTGTTCATAAATGGTCGGTGGGAAGACCATATTCAGACTAGCTTAATCAATCTAAATTGGAAACCAAGTTAACCGGATTTTCCCTAATAATTTATAATCTAAAATCAAATGGCTACATTTTTTACTACTTATGGGTTTTTGATTGTCTCGATGTTGCTGGGTGCAATGTTGGGAATGTCGCTGTATTTGCCTCTAATGACTGGTCAGTTGTCTCTGGCTAGCCCTGGTTTTTATGCTTTGGGTGGGTATATTGCGGCGATTTTATCTACGACGGTGTTTAAGCCGACAGGGGGTTTATTTCCACTGCCATTGCTGTTAGTGGAGATGATAATTGCAGGGGTTGTTTCGGGGTTGCTGGGGATTTTGGTGGGAATTCCGGCGCTGCGGTTGAGTGGGATTTATTTGGCGATCGCAACTATTGCTTTTGTGGAAATTTTGCGGGTTTTATCGCTGAATCTAGATATCACTGGCGGGGCTGTGGGTATTTTTGGGATTCCGCAACCGTTTGGAACGCCGATCGAGTATTTATGGATTGTAGTGCCTTTACTGTTGGTAAGTATGGCGATTGTCTATCGGCTGGAACGGATTCGGGTGGGGCGGGCTTTTGCGGCGATTCGGGCTGATGAGTTGGCGGCTGATGCGATCGGCATTAACCCAACTTTTTATAAGGTTTTGGCTTTCACGTTAGGTGCTGTTTTAGCTGGGGTTGTGGGTGCAGTTAGTGCTCATTTCCTGAATACTTGGAACGCGCGTCAAGGTACTTTTGATGCTAGTATTATTTACTTGACTTCGGTGTTGATTGGTGGTAGCAGAAGTTTTCTGGGAGCAGTTTTGGGTGGGATGGTGTTTACTGCTTTACCGGAGGTTTTGAGGGGGATGGCGACTATTCAGGGATTGCCGATTTGGTTGGCGCAATTTCTGCGGGATGGGCGGTTAATTGTGTTTGGGGTGCTGATTGTTTTGGGGACAATCTTTTTTCCGCAAGGTTTGGTTACGCCGGAGTTGCTGAAGAAGTGGAAAAAGGGCGATCGTACTTCTGTTTAAAATTCATAAATCATCTGGAGTTAGGGAAAAAATCCCGCGCCATACCACTTTTTATACAAAATTATTAGTCAACAAAGACAAAAGTTTTTACTACCAACAATTTTGATTGCGGGTAATTAAACAAACATGGTATTCTGCCAAATTTTAATAGTTTTGTCACTGCTGCCGCTAGCCATAAACTCTCCTTCCAGGCTAAAATTAACAGAATAGACCGAGTTATTGTGACCCGCAATATTACAAATTTCTTGACCGTCTTTCACACGCCAAATCTTGATAGTTTGATTGCTGCTGCTAGCGAGAATCTCGCCATCGGGACTAAAAGCAATAGAATCAACATACCAGGAATGTCCTGTGATAGTTAAAACTTCTTGCCAATCTTTGACCCACCAAATTTTAATAGTATTGTCATGGCTGCCGCTAGCCAAAAACTCTCCATTGGGACTGAAAGCTATGCAGCGAACGGAGTCTGTATGACCTGTAAGTGTGCGAATTAGCTTCCCATCTTTAACTCGCCAAATCTTGATTGTTCTGTCCCAACTGCAACTAGCAAGAGTTTCCCCATCCGGGCTAAAAGCAACAAAATAAACTAAATTAGTATGACCCGCAAGCGTGCGAATTTCTTGCCCGTCTTTGACTCGCCAAATCTTGATTGTTTGGTCCCAACTGCTGCTAGCAATAATTTCGCCATCGGGACTGAAAGCTGCGCCGTAAACTGAGTTACTGTGACCGATCAAGGTGCGGATTTCTTGTCCATCTTTCATCCGCCAAAGTTTTACTGTTTTGTCGTGGCTGCTGCTGGCTAGCATTAGTCCGTCCGGGCTGAAAGCTACTGTATAAACCGAGTTAGCGTGTCCTGTGAGGGTGACAATTTCTTGCCCGTCTTCAACTTCCCACAGCTTGATTGTTTTGTCATCGCTGCCGCTGGCTACAACTTCTCCGTTGGGGCTGAAAGCCACAGAGTAAATTAAGTTTTTGTGACCTGTTAGGGTGTGAAGACATTGCCAGTTATAGGTTTGCTGTTGGGGCTGGGCAAGTGTTGGGGCGGGTTTGACTGGCTTGGTAATTGTTTGGGGAATGGCTAGATCGATCGCCACTTGAGGATTAATTTCTTTTAATACTTCAACAGCCGTTTGATAGCGGCGGTTGGTAGCATTGGCAATCATTTTGTCTAAAATTTTCCCTAGTTGTTCACTTACCGGGTTGTGGGCCAAATACTGTCGCCATATCCAGGCATCTTCACCAGGATCGAACAGGTCAAAAGGGGAAACTTGAGTTAGCAAATACAAACAAGTTACGCCTAAACTGTACAAATCGCTGGTAAAAAATGCTTTGCCTCTGGCTTGTTCGGGGGCGATGTATTCGGGGCTGCCGATGCTGGTTCCTGTTTTGAGTAATGCCGTACCTGTGGCAATTTTTGCAGCGCCAAAGTCTACTAAAACTAATTGTTTGTCGGCGCGGCGGATGATGTTTCCTGGTTTGATATCTCGGTGAATAACGTTGTGGGAATGGATGAAGTGAAGGACGGGTAATAAGCTATTAAGTAAGTCTTGAACTTGATTTTCTGTAAATCTGCCTTCTGTTTCTACAATTTGTGCTAAATTTTGCCCGTCGATAAATTCTTGGACTACATATTGTCTGCCCTCTTGGATGGAATAGGCTAATAGTTCTGGAATTTGAGGGTGTTTGCCCAATTCGTCTAATCGCATTGCTTCTTGTTCAAAAAGTTCGGCTGCTTTTTTGCTGTTGCGATTGCTTGCTGATGGGATGAGTTGGGTTTCTGGGGGTAAAAATTGTTTGATGACGCAGCGGGGTTTTGAGGGTTTGTCTTCGTCAACGGCGAGGAATGTTCTGCCAAAACCGCCTTGTCCGATCGCCTTTATAGCCCGGTAGCGATCGCGCAGCAGCAGTTTTGAACGGCAATTTCGGCAAATTTTGGCTGCGGGAGGGTTTTGTGGCTGGGAACAGTTGGGATTTAAGCAGTAACTCATTCGATTTTAGATTGCGGATTTTTGATTGTTGATTTTAACTTTTTGAATATTTCCACAGCGCAGTAGATATTATACCTCATTAGCTTTTTAAGAACGGGCTAGAAGCCCATTCCACAAGAAATTCACTCTTTTTGGAACGGGCTTCTAGCCCGTTAAGCGAGAATGGTGATCTGGGCGTGAGTTCCAGGGTACCTTACTATATATGCCAGTTGCGTCTGTTCTGTTTTAGAAGTTCCACATAACGGGGTTATCGTCTAAATGATCGGTGACGGTTCGCCCGATCGCATCAATCTCTTTTAATTCTTCTTCACTCAATTTTACCTCAGCAGCTTTAGCATTTTCGGCGGCTTGTTCCCCGTCGCGCGCGCCGACAATTGCATTTGTTTGTGGCTGGGAAATCAACCAAGCTAAAGCTAAGTTGCCCAAGCTTATCTGGTGGCGATCGGCAATTGGCCTGAGTTGATTTAATGCTGTTTGCACTCGGGCGTAATTTTCTTTGATGAACAGCTTATTTTTGGCGCGGTGGTCGCCTTCTTCAAACTTGTGTTCGGGCCCGAATTTACCTGTCAATATTCCTTGCGCTAGAGATGAATAGGCAAGGATGGATATATGATTGTCCGCACAATAGGACATAGCATCTTTTTCTACCCAGCGCCAAAACAGAGAATAGGGCGGTTGCAGGCTGTCGATGCGTCCGTATTGGGCGGCTTCTTCTATTTGGGCGCGGGAGAAGTTGGAAACGCCGATCGCCCGAATTTTTCCCTGTTCTTTTAACTTGTTCAGGGCGTCCATTGTTTCTGCAATTGGCACTAACTCGGAATTCCAACTGCCAGCGGGCCAGTGAATTTGGTAAAGGTCGATATAATCGGTGTTGAGGTTTTTTAGCGATCGATCGCAGGCTTCGATTAACAAATCTGGTTTCAGGTGGTTGGCGAAAACTTTGCTAGCATAAACTACTTGCGATCGCACATCTGAAAGTGCTTGACCAATAATTTGTTCCGAATGCCCTTCTCCGTACTCCTCAGCCGTATCAAAGGTGGTAATACCTGCCTCAAAAGCGGCGCGCATTGCTTTGACAGTTTCAGCATCCTCAATTCCCACCCACATCTGCTTCCCAGCTTGCCAAGTGGGTGCATCTCACTTTTGCGAATGTGTCAAAAAAGAGTTAAAATGAAAAAGCTAGTAAAATCGTCAAATAAAGATG
>NZ_JAUBSH010000155.1:0-7301 GCF_036704705.1 Microcoleus sp. K1-B1
TTATTCTCTCCCGGCGCGGTGGCTTTAGTTCTTCTCAAAGCCACCGTTCTCATCTTTATTTAGTCTAAAGTACAGTCGCATAAAAACCTCTCCTAAGTTTTATAGTCCTAGACGGACGGGTAGTCAGAAACCGGATTTTTCGCAAAAATACTCGGTTATATCAAATCCGTTAACATCGGAATTATTATCTCTCTCTTCTCTTTCTCTGTGTCCTCTGTGCCCTCTGTGGTTTAATCATTCCGATACAACCGGAATTGATATTAGAGCATCGCAGAAAAGGTAAAAACCCGGTTTCTTTGGTTGGGACGGGTAAGTCAGGTTTCAATTTCCTCATTTTACACAACCAATTTTACCTCTGTTACTCCTTGACGCAATTCATACTGTCCTTTTACCCAAAATTGTTTAATTTTTTCACCCAAAAACGGAGCAGCTTGCATCATCAATAAACGCAACAATCCATTTTTTCGCAGTTGTTCGCCTTTCCACGCTTCTTGTGCTTGAAGTTGTTGGGCGCGAATAATTTCCGGTTCGCGTTCTGCCTGAATCCGCGATAATGCTAAGTCAATATCCTCGTAATTAGCCCCTGCTTTCAATAAAGGTACAAGGTGATTGGCGGCAACAATTACATCGCGGAACGCCATGTTAATTCCTTGAGCGCGAACCGGAGACATCGGATGTGCAGCATCCCCCAAAAGTATGATTCCTGGTCGATGCCAGCGCGGACAGCGACCAACCACAACAGATAATCGCATCGGAGATTCGATCGTCTCCGCACAGTTGCGGAAATGTTCTGCCATCCACGCAGGAGATAGCGATGCGAAAGTTTCTGCCCAGTCTGTGTGTTTCCAATCGGTTTTGTCATCTGCCGATAGCACCCAAGCCAGATGAAGTTTTCCTGATTCTGCCCCATGAAAAACACTGAATCCGCTACCGCCATTCAGGATGGAATAAAATACATTATCAGCCACAAACCGAGGATGAGCCGCAAGTTTAAACCACAGAACATCTATACTCTTCTGCTGTTTTACTAACTCTAATTCTGCACGCTGTCGTACAACCGAGTTTCTACCATCTGTACCAATCACAAGTGCAGCAGGAATCTCTCGCCCATCTCCTAGCTTTACACCCGCAATGCGATCGTTGCTGTAGAGTAAATCTTTTACGGGAACACCTGGGATAAATTCAAACTCTGGATGCAACTGAGCTTCTGAAATTAGTGTTTCTAGCAAAGGCGGTTGCGATACCAGTGTACAAGGTCGATTTGACCCCATTGGCTCATCAACTCGAAATAGTTGCCGATCGCCCACAACGAACTCCCAGGCATCAATTGGTCGGTGTGGAACACCTTCTAGCATAGTGGATAAGCCCATTTGGGCGATCGCATCCAATCCGCTGGGCATTAACCCTTCACCGCGAAAGACTCGGTAGGCATCTTTTGCCGCCTCAACCAAGGTAACAGCAATACCTCGTTTCACCAGCAGCAAGGCAAGTGCCGCACCAGTTGGCCCAGATCCCACAATTACAACTTGCGTCATTGCCATTCCCCATTGCTTTTTAATGTATTTCCCAGCTTAATTTCCATCCTAAGAGATAAAGCAGTCCCCGCAAACATTCATCCACTTTTGCTGGCAAGTATTTTGGTAAGTAAATCAATCTAATTAAACGTAAAACGATCTCGCTGTTATATCACCGAATTCTTTAAAAAATCGGGGATTGGGGTGTTCTGTTTTGCATTAGGAATCAAGCAGCAGTTGCTAAATCTTGCGGTTGTCCCAAGCGTCTTGCTCAAACGAATAATGTGTGACATAGTTTGTGAAGTACAGGTATAGCAGGCTGTCTCAAAGCTCGATCGCCCGTTAGCGAAGCTTGCAGAAGAGGATCGCCCACCCCCAGCTTGAAGCGAACACCCAAAGGGAGCATCTCAATGAAAGCAGTTAAGCTAGAAATTGGAGTTTTAAGGCAGGAGGCAGGAGGCAGGAGGCAGGAGGCAGGAGGCAGGAGGAAAGAGGAAGAAGGAAAGAGGAAGAAGGAAGGAGCCAGAAGAAGTGTTTTTACAAATATGAGATGCTCCCCACCCAAATCCCGAACCCTCGCCCTTTTTTTCCTTTTGCTACAGGCTATGATTGACGGTTGGCAGCTTTTGAGAATCTAAATGCTAAACACAAATACAATTATTTCCAGCCTGCTGTTATTTATCCCGGTTTCCATCGCCGGACACTTTCTCGGCTGGGAATCCTCCACAATCTTCGTCACCTCGGCTTTAGCCATCATCCCTCTAGCCGCCTGGATGGGGACGGCCACCGAAGAAATCGCCGTTGTCCTCGGTGCCAATTTGGGGGGTTTGCTGAACGCTACCTTCGGAAATGCCACGGAACTGATTATCGGCATCGTCGCCCTCAACGCCGGACTAATAGATGTTGTCAAAGCCAGCATCACCGGTTCAATTATGAGTAACCTGCTGCTGGTGATGGGATTTGCGATGCTGCTGGGCGGCTTGCGCTACAAAGAACAAGAATTTCAGCCGATAGTCGCCCGGTTGAACGCTTCAGCGATGAACTTAGCCGTGATTGCGATTTTGGTGCCGACGGCAGTTAATGCCACCTCTACGGGCATCCCTGCAGAAACTATGCAGAACCTCTCTAGCGCTGTTGCTATAGTCCTGATTGTCGTCTACGTGCTGACGCTGCTGTTTTCGATGAAAACCCACAGTTATCTGTACGATGCAGGGGTGGCAGAAATAGAAATGCTTGAAGAATTAGCCGAAAGTAACTTAGCACCAGACAGCCCTGACCACAAAGTCAATCTGCCGCTGTGGATTGCGGTGCTGTTAGCCTGTACCCTGATGGTAGCTGTCGAGTCCGAACTGCTGGTGGGTACTCTGGAAGAAGCGACAGCGCGTTTGGGGCTGACATCTCTGTTTACCGGGGTGATTTTAGTACCGATTATTGGCAATGCGGCCGAACATACGACGGCGGTGACGGTGGCAATGAAAAATAAAATGGATTTGTCGGTTTCTGTGGCCGTGGGATCGAGTTTGCAAATTGCTTTGTTTGTTGCCCCGGTGTTGGTTTTGGCAGGTTTTGTCTTGGGCAAACCGATGGACTTGAATTTCAACCCGTTTGAACTTGTAGCGGTTGCGGTGTCGGTGCTGATCGCCAATTCTATCAGTTCTGATGGCAATTCTAACTGGCTAGAAGGTACTTTGCTGTTGGCAGCTTATACGGTTTTGGCGCTGGCGTTCTACTTCCATCCGGTAATTGAGGGACTTGTTTAAAAGGCTTTCTTGTGCTGAAGGAAGAGGGAAGAGGGAAGAGGGAAGAAGGCAGATTTTTTCACTTCTTTTTTCGAGAGTGGTGGTTGCGATCGTACAATTGAAATGTGGCTACTCTCTCGTTATTAGTTCTGGTCTGTTTGTACATGATGTGCTCTCATCAGGGATTTGTGACCTCGATCGGCTGTGACAAACAACAAAACCTTTGGCCTCAACCGGATCATCGTTAGATCGCAGTGCCCCCGGTTATACAAAAATACGGGATGCTGAAGTCAAGCGAGACTAAAGCCTCCCTTGACTTCAGAGAAGCTGCAAGATTTCAATCAAGGGTGCTCATGAGTCTTTTACTAGGTGTGCTACGATCGTCATAAGTTGAAAATTGAGTCTAACTAGACAACGTAAAACCTCGTACTCTTATTGTTGAGTACGTCGTCCCACAAACACGGTGTTGCCATCTAGGAAAACTCGTATTTGAACAAAGACCGAACTAGATTAAAGAGGACTAATCAAATACGGTATGCCATACCGGAAGTAGCGATTTTAGAGAAGACGCCTCTAATGCGGCTTGAGTAATCTTGTCAAGGCAAGTAACGCAAGCTGAATCAAAAATCTCACTCACCAAGAGTGAACAGAGGTTAATCTAATTCCTTAATACTTGATTAAACTTCCTCGCCCGCTGCTGATGACAAGCATATTGACAGAGGCGCAGTTTTGTGCAAGATTCTCAGAATAATGCCCAAAATCGGCAGGAAAAATTTTCTGGAAGAGTAAACGACGGTCGATTTAAAACTGACCAGCCTATAAAAAGGTCGAACGGGATACCACGATTCGTTAAATTGGTTGAAAATAATGGTTAAACAATGGCTAAAAGCTTCCACAATAATAAATAGTTGTACAGACTGGAAAAATAGGGTGCTGCTCCACCCGAATTTACGCCTGTGGACAAGTAAGAGCCGACTCTCTTGGCAGAAGCAGGAATCAGACCCTCTAGAAAATACTTCTAGTTGAATGGTGAAGCTTAGATAAGTTTAGCCAAGTTTTGTATAGCAGTGTCAAAGTAAAACTTGATAGAGCAACCTCAATCAGGGTTATGTGGCTTCTGTGAGTTATTGCCTCAATCCCAAATGCCCGAATCCCTCCGATCCAGCCAACTCTGGTAAATCCGTGTGTATCCACTGCGGGTCAGAACTTTTGTTGCAAGGTAGATATCGGCTAGTCGCGCCTCTCGGAGGCGGCGGCTTTGGCAGAACATTTGAAGTAGACGACAACGGCGCCCGAAGAGTGCTCAAAGTCCTGCTCAAAGAACATCCCAAAGCTGTAGAACTGTTTAAGCAAGAAGCCGACGTATTGGTCAGGCTCAGACATCCAGGTATTCCAAAAGTCGATCGCGACGGTTATTTTACATTTACGCCCGCTCACAGCACAGAGTCTTTTCACTGTCTGGTGATGGAGAAAATTGCTGGGGCCAATTTGCAAGACTGGCTGAAACATCGGGGCCGCCCGATCAGTCAAGAACAAGCTGTAAACTGGCTCAAACAACTGTCGGAAATTTTAGACCAAGTTCACCGCCTCAACTATTTCCATCGGGATATCAAGCCGCACAATATTATGTGCAAGCCCAACGGGCAGTTAGTGCTGATTGACTTCGGGACTGCTCGGGAAGTGTCGGCGACTTATTTCGCTAAGGTGGGTCAGGGGCAAAATGTGACTGGTATTGTTTCCCCCGGCTACACGCCGCCCGAACAAACTAATGGCAAGGCTGTTCCGCAGTCGGATTTTTTTGCTCTGGGGCGCACTTTTGTTTATTTGCTGACTGGAAAGCCGCCGACTGCATTTCCAGAAAACCCCCGCACGGGCAGATTAATGTGGCGCAAAGGAGCTCCTCAAGTTTCCGACGCCGTGGCTAATGTAATCGATTACCTGATGGCGCCTTTTCCGGGAAATCGACCTCAAAGTCCCCAGATGGTTTTGCAGTGCTTGGAGGAAATTAATCTCGACGACGCAGAAACTCAGGTGCCGACTCAGTTGCCGACGACGGGGCAAACTAAAATTCGCGCAACTGCCGGGGCGCCTGGGGCGAAGAAGCAGAGTTCCATAAACCGCCTCAGACCTCTGAATTCGGGATTGAACAAGACCGAGAAAAATGTTTTTGATTGGAAAAAGAAGTTGCTGGCGGGCACGGCTGTTTTGATGGTGAGTATTGGCGCGTCTCAAATTTACGGTTCGCTGCGTTACGGGGTGTTTCCAGCAAACCCGGTGTGGCTGCTTTCTACTTTACCTAGCACTCATTTTTTGCAAAGAAGTTTGGATAATGTCGGGAGTGTAAATGCGATCGCCCTGTCGCCTGACGGTCAAAATTTGGTGAGCGCTAGCTTTGGGACGATTAGAATTTGGAATGTGAGGACGGGACGCCTGGTGCGGACTCTCAATTCGGTACATTCTAAAAAATCGGTCAACACGCTGGCGGTGAGCCCGAACAGCTCGATTTTGGCCAGTGGGGGCGACGACAATAATGTGATTCTCTGGGATTTGAAGACGGGGCGGCGGATGCGGACGATTGCCGCTCACACCGCCGCCGTCAACGCGATCGCTTTTAGCAGGGACGGTCAAACTCTGGCTAGCGGTAGCCAGGACAAAACTATTCGCTTGTGGAATGTCAGAACCGGCAGCAGGTTGCGGACTTTGAGCGGCCACGCCGGAGGAGTAAACGCGATCGCTTTGAGCCGGGACGGTAAAACTCTCGCTAGTGGCAGCCAGGACAAGACTGTGCGTTTGTGGAATCTCGGCACCGGAGAAGTCAGAAGGATTATCACAGGTCACGGGGGCCCGGTTAATGCTGTGGCTTTTAGTCCGAACGGGCAAATTGTGGCTAGTGCTAGCACGGACAAGATCCGTTTGTCGAACGTGCAAGACGGGAAGCGCACCCGCACTTTTAAAGGGCATTCGGGCTGGGTGAGGACGATCGCCTTTAGCCCGGACAGCCGCACTTTGATCAGCGGGGGCGGAGATATTATAGTTTGGGATTTGAAGACGGGAAAAGAAAGAAGCAGTCTTTCGGGTCACAGTCAGTTTGTGAGTTCTGTGGCTATTTCCAGAGATAGCAAGACTTTTGTGAGCGCCAGTCCCGATCGCACTATTAAGATTTGGCGAATGCCATAGTCATACGATTTTAGATTTTAGATTTTAGATCTAAGAATTGGTAATGACTGCTTTTGTATGGGTTTAGAGTACGGGTCTACAGTTGCATTGTTTTTTTTACTGGCATCAGTAGTCATATCAATTTCGGTTGCATTAGAATGATTAAACCGCTCTTGACCCTCTTGACGCAGAGGAATAGAACAGAGGGATGAATAATTCCGATGGTACCGGATTTGATATTATTCAAAACCCCGACCAATTACCCATTACCAATTCGTAATTTTCAAGTTTCACATAAATTTGGTATTATCCAAAAATTCCTCGCCCGTTTTTCGCAAATTCATCAACTGTTTGCTGCGACAATTCATGAACTGCGATCGCCTGCAACACGTCAAAAGGCAGTGTCAAATGATGGGCTCCAGCTAATAAAGTCTTTACCGCTTCTTCCGGCGATTTAATGCTAGCTGCCAAAATTTCAGTATTACTTTTCTTCAAGACATCAGCCATATCTTGGACTAAAGCAAAACCGTCTCCCAACAATCTGGTGGCGCGATTCACGTAGGCGATCGCATATTTGGCCCCCGCTTCTGCTGAAACAACTGCTTGTGATGCGCTGTAAATAGCTGTCACCGCGCAAGGAATTTCCGGTGACAAATGCGCTACTGCTTGAAAACCAGCCGCCGTTGCTGGAACTTTCAAAACTGTTTGCTGTCCAATTAATTCAAAAGCCGCTTTTCCTTCTGCTACCATGCCATCAAAATCAGATGCAGTTAGCTGATAATACACTTCCCCCGGAATAAGTTTCGCCAGTTGTGTGGGGTGCATCTCAGTTTGGCAAATACATCAAATTGAAAGTTGACCATTGAGATAAGCACAGCGAAGAGCAAGGATA
>NZ_JAUBSH010000156.1:0-7252 GCF_036704705.1 Microcoleus sp. K1-B1
AAAGGTTTCATCCTATTTTACCTTTTTTGGTCTACCCCCTTGACAATTTGCACTTTTTCTTAACTTGTCACAAATGAGCGCGCCCTCTTTGAAAAGCAATCGCAGCATCTGTTTTTCATGGGTTCTGCGTTTAAGATTCGGAGATTGAGTTGACAAGCTGTACCGCATTTAAATTGTATATTTCAATGCCGTATCAAAATTCGTCCAATCCCCGCATCCAATCAACGCGCCACCTGCCGCATATATTCCCCCCACAACTGAGCGGCATTGGCACTACCTCCCCCAGTCGGAGAATTATCATCATTGCCCAACCAAACTCCTGTCACCAGTTGCTGACTCGGAATATAACCGACAAACCACAAATCTCTATTATCATTAGTCGTGCCTGTTTTTCCAGCTTCTCCCAACCCCAAAGCAGCACTGCTGCCCGTACCTCCGCGCACAACACCTTGCAGCATATCAGTCATCGTATCCGCTACGGCTTCCGAAACTAACTGCCGATTGGCAACGCCATCTTTTTGATACTCATAAATCACCCGGCAACTGTTAAAATCATTTCGATCTTTGCAATCGCTGCTGTCAATAATTCGCTTGATTACGTGGGGACGATTGCCCAAACCCCGATTTGCCAAAACCCCGAAAGCACCCGTTAATTGCAACACATTAACTTCACTTTCACCTAATACTAAACCAGGGTTAGAACGCAGTTCCGAAGTAATCCCCAAACGCCTAGCCATTTGCACTACATTTTCTAAACCGACATCCTGTGCTACTCTCAAAGCAATTGCATTTTCCGACAACGCCACGCCGCCATACATATCCGCACTGCCGCTGGTTCTTTCGCAGCCGCTGTAACTTTGTCCGCCCCAGGAAAGGGGGGCGCAAGAATAAGTTCTATCGGGTGAGATTCCCCGTTCTAGGGCGGCTGCATAGGTGAAAATCTTAAATGTAGAACCGGGCTGTCTCAAAGCTTGAGTAGCCCGATTAAACTGACTTTTCAAGTAATCTACGCCCCCAACTAAAGCTAAGACTTCCCCGGTTGTACTATTGAGAGTAACCACGGCTCCTTGAGAAAAACCTGCACTAGCTCCCACATTTTCAACAGCATTTCTGAGAGAACTTTCCGCCAACTTTTGCAGGCCGGGATTCAAACCTGTTTCTACAATAAAATTGCCTTCTCTGGCTAACTGCTCCCCCAGCAAAAACTCCAATTCGTCAAATACATAACTATAGAAATAAGGAGCGATCGTACTTTGCAGATATTGGCGGGCTTTAGGATTGATCTCAATTCGCGATCGCCTCGCGCGATCGGCTTCTTCCTGAGAAATCGTCCCCATTGCGCGCATCCGTTCAATCACTCGATCGCGGTACTCTACCGCCAACTGATAATTTTGAATCGGATTAAAACTGTTTGGCGCCGGCAAAATTCCCGCCAAAGTTGCTGCCTCTGACAAAGTTAAATCCTTCGCCGACTTCCCAAAATAAAACCGAGCCGCATCCTCAAAACCGTAAAGGTCAATTCCCAAAAACACCCGATTTAAATAAGTCAGCAACAGCTCATCTTTGCTGTAATAATTCTCCAATTTCAAGGCAACTACAGCTTCCCGTAACTTGCGCCCCGCCGAATCTTGAGTTCCCACATAATCTCGAAACAAACTCCTCGCTAACTGCTGCGTCACTGTGCTCCCGCCTTCGCGAATTCCTCCCCCGCGAACATTGGTCAAAAGCGCGCGCAAAACTCCGATCGGATCTACCCCCAAATGCCAATTGTAGCGGCTGTCTTCCGAAGCAAGTACCGCCTTGGCTAAATAAGGCGAAAAATCCTGCAATTGCTTTAATTCTAAGTGAGCGTTATTCTGAGGAGGACGCAGGGGAGTTTGCCCGTCGCGGGCGTAAACAATCACCGGGCCATTGATACTTCTCGGCAGAGGCCGCACTTGAAACTTTGTCGATTCCATGCCTACCAACACGGCAATCAAAGCGGTGATTCCACTGACGCTGTAAAAGCTGTAACGCACAAATTGCAAATACCAAGGCGGCGGATATACGTACTGAATTCTGACAGCGGCGGCTAGTTCCGGCGGCCCTAAAGTGAATACGTCTCCGTGACGCAGGGACATACTTTTAACTCGCCTTTTGCCATTGTAAATGCCGTTTGTGGAGTCTTCATCTTTGATGACAAAAGGAGTCCGCCGCCGACTATCCCGCGACAGGGATAAGTGTACGTGACTGACAACAGGATTGCGAACTACAATATCTGAAGATTTCGACGATCGACCTAACAAATATCGATCGCCCAACAGCGGATAAACCTCAGCTTTAGCTGCACCCGCATCCTGCACCCACAGTTCGGGTACTTTGGCATTAGGTTTCAGCGCTAGCTGGTTAAAATTAACCTTAGCAATAGTCTGGACTGCTTGGGTAATCGCACCCAAGACGGTTTGAGGTTTGCGGGGCGGCGGCGGTGGGGTCATATTTCGCTGTGCACTACGATCGAGCGATCGGCTCTTGCACCATTCTACTCGCAACTTTTGGCTAATTTCACGATCTGCTCACACTCTTGAGGCGATCGTCGGTTAGTGGCGATCGATTTTGGGGTTATTGGTGAACCCGCAAGGCGAGCAGTTGATTGAGCAAATCTCCATCTAGACACCAAAAATCTCGCTCTCACCAGGAAATTAAATTATCATAAACTTGCCCAAAAATTAATACTTTCGATAACATTTATAGCGGTTCTCAAGCGTGGTGAGGTATGGGGTGAGTCCTATGCCCTATGCCCTATGCCCTATGCCCGCGTGAGCACCTCATGTTACTGAGAAAGGCTATACCAGATTTACCAAAACAATTCGCATAATTAAAACCCCCCTTGAAAAAGGGGGGTTAACAGCCGAAAATCAGCTTGATTCTCCTTACATCGAAGAACCCAAACCGGCATAAGCACCGTAGAAGAAAAGAGCCAAAACGCTCAGAGCACCGAGGCCTGCAACAGTAGCTACCAGCCACAAAGGAATTCTGCCACTTTCACTAAACATAGCCATCACCTCACTAATTTACAGCTAAACAAATTCGATGGAACTATCGAAAGCCAACTCAGACACCAGTTAATTAAAGAAATAACTGGAAAACAAAATACCCAAAACAAAAATCAGCAACAAACCCAAATACAAAGAAGTCCGGTTTAACTCAACAGGCTGCTCGTTGGGATTAGGAACGCGCTCAGGCATTGTAAACTCCTATCGTTGAATAAATTGCATTGCTGCGATCGCGCCCAAAAAGAAAATTGTTGGGACACCTAAAGTATGAACTGCCAACCAGCGCACCGTAAAAATCGGATACGAAATTGGCTCATTATTGGGGGTTCTGCTCGTCATTTTTCCAAATCCTTGTTAAATTACTTGGCAATGAACTGATCTACTTGTTTCTTAGCTTCAAAGCGATCCGAGATAATCGGCACTTCTTCCCGCTGCGGTGTGAAATACTGGTTAGGGCGAGGAGTTCCGAAAGCATCGTAAGCCAAACCCGTTTGCACAAACAGCCATCCAGCAATAAACAAAGCCGGAATGGTGATGCTGTGAATTACCCAATAACGGATACTTGTAATAATGTCCCCAAACGGACGTTCTCCAGTTGTACCAGCCATTTAGAATCCTCCTTTCAACAACAAATTGACAGACAATCTCTCTTACTATTCTACTATCAAGCAGCTTGCGCTGAACCTTGATATTTAAGTAGAGTACCGCTCGCGCCGATCACAAATCCGCGATCGGGGCCCATAAAGACAATCCTGTAAAAATTAGCGGGAACATCTTCAACTTCGCGGTCTTTTAGCCAAGTTTTCCCGCCGTCCAAACTGCACAGCAAATTGCCGCCGCCGCCGGCTACCCAAACTTCATTATCAGTCCGGTAAGCCATGTCCAGCAAACCCCAACTCGCCTTGCGATCTGGAAAAAACGGTTTTCCCCAACCTTCGGCACTTTCCGGGTCACTAAACTGAATTTGACCGCCGCGGGCGAGCATCCACAAACGCCCGTCCTTGGTAAAGCCCATATTTTGCAGGCGGCGAGAACTATTGCGGTTGTGAGGTTCCCAAGCTTCTTGTCCGGGTTTCCACACCGAGTAGAAATTGCCCTTCGAGGAAACCGCAACATACTGCCCGTCTTCAGAACGGTTGATATTGCGAACTACCCCAAAAGAATCCTGCACAACAGCTTTCCAATTTTTGCCGCCGTCCGAAGTCCGGTAAATCGCCCCGACATCAGTCGTCATCTCGGCGGAATTCGGGCCCAAAGCCGCGATCGTACTCGGAGAACCGGGCAACTGACTGCTCAAAGCAATCCGTGTCCAAGACTTGCCCTCGTCGTTCGTGTGGAGCAAAACTGAAGGCTGGCCGACAATCCAGCCTTCGGAACCGGAGAAACTCACCGACGCAAAACGCGACCTCGGATCGTCGATATCCAGTGCTATAGGCTTCCAGCTAGTGCCACCGTCAAGGGTTTCGAGCAAAGTCGCCTCAGAACCCACAACCCAGCCGTGCTGAGGATTGCCCGTAAAGGCAATATCCTGCAAATTAGCTTCCGTCGGCAAGGAAATCACTTGCCAAGGGTTGTAACTCACAGAACCGATGGTGCTGCAACTCGTACAGATGAGCGCAGCAGCCAATAACATTACAATTCGTTGCCAAAATCTCACAATCGTTTTACTGCAAACCATACATACTAAGTAACAACAAGAAACCAACGACCAAGCCGCCAAAAATCAGCAAACTTTTCTGACCTTCGGTCATGCCGTTGACACCGACACCGTAGCGCTGATTTGCCTTAAATCCCGATACCCCTTCCATCTGACCGAGATTTTGAAACACCGATTTGCGCGCCCCGCAAACGGGACAGACCCAAGTTTGGGGCAAATCTTCAAAAGCCGTGCCCGGGGCAATGTCAATTTTAGGATTTCCCTTTTTCGGCTCATAGACGTAGCCGCAGGCGCGGCACTCGTGCCGATCGAGGGTTTTGGTCTCAGTGGCTCGATCGCTCATAAATCCAAAATTATGGGTCAGCTAATCGTGAAGTACCTCAACTAAACTTCGTTCGAGTTGGGGCTTCCAACTAAAACTCATATTAGGACGGTCTTATTCGTCTTCAAGGTTTCCCGTCTCAACCGCCGATGCCACGTTACGGACACCACTTGGGTGTTCGACACTTAAGTCGAGGATGGTCTTACTTAGCGTCCACAGGCAGCCGCCCGTCTTCCACAGGCAGTTACAATATTAAAATATACATTAAAAATTATTGCAGAAGATGGAGGATTAATCTCAACTAACTCGTAATTTTAGCTACCCAAAATCTATATAATGTAACAGACAAGTTACAGAACCCTTTCACCTAGGCAGTAATTATTCACCGTGTTTGCACTCAGCGGCTACGAGTATTTCTTAGGCTTCCTGTTAATTTCCAGCCTAGTCCCTATCCTCGCCCTCACGGCGTCTAAGGTACTGCGGCCCAAAAGTCGTCCCTACGACCGACGCACTACCTACGAATCTGGCGTCGAGCCGATCGGCGGAGCCTGGATTCAGTTCAACATCCGATATTATATGTTCGCCTTAGTCTTCGTCATCTTCGACGTAGAGACCGTCTTCCTCTATCCTTGGGCGGTTGCTTTCAACCAGCTAGGACTGTTGGCTTTCATCGAAGCCTTGTTTTTTATCACGATCCTCGTTATTGCTCTTGTCTATGCATGGCGCAAAGGAGCCTTGGAATGGTCTTAAGTTCTGACAAATCACAAAAACCTCTAATTGTCAATCCCGCTATTCGCCCTGAAGTCACATCGGAATTATCAGAGAATGTCATCCTAACTACGGTTGATGACCTCTACAATTGGGCGAGACTTTCGAGCCTGTGGCCCCTGCTTTACGGTACCGCTTGCTGCTTCATCGAATTTGCAGCTTTGATCGGATCGCGCTTCGACTTCGACAGATTCGGCTTAGTACCGCGATCGAGTCCGCGACAAGCCGACTTGCTCATCACCGCCGGCACAATTACCATGAAGTACGCCCCCATTTTGGTGCGGCTGTACGAACAAATGCCCGAACCCAAATACGTCATCGCGATGGGCGCCTGCACCATCACCGGCGGAATGTTCAGCGTAGACTCCCCCACAGCAGTCAGAGGCGTTGACAAACTGATTCCCGTAGACGTGTACATCCCCGGCTGTCCCCCCCGCCCAGAAGCGATTATTGACGCAATTATCAAACTGCGTAAAAAAATCGCCAACGATTCGATGCAAGAACGCGGCAACTTGCAGCCCACCCACCGCTACTACACCAGACCCCACAAAATGAAAGTAGTAGACGACATTTTGGATGGCAAATATTTGTCAGTTCCCGGTCGGATGGCGCCGCCGAAAGAATTGACCGAAGCAATGGGAATGCCAGTACCACCGGCTTTGCTTGCAGGACAAAAACAGGAGGTAAACCGTGGCTGAACAAGAATCTGCAATTGTTGAAGCCGGGAAGGTTTCCCAGTGGTTGACTCAGAATGGCTTTGAACACGAAGCTTTAGCGGCCGATAATTTGGGCGTGGAGATATTAAAGGTCGATCGAGACTTCTTAATTCCGATGTCAACAGCACTGTATGCCTACGGGTTTAATTATATGCAGTGCCAGTGCGCCTACGACCAAGGCCCGGGAGAAGATTTAGTCAGCGTCTACCACTTGGCTAAACTGACAGATAATGCTTCCAAGCCTGAAGAAGTCCGCGTCAAAGTATTCATTCCCCGCGAAGATCCCAGAGTGCCATCAGTCTACTGGATTTGGAAAGCAGCCGACTTTCAAGAGCGGGAATCCTACGATATGTACGGCATTGTCTACGAAGGACATCCGAATCTAAAACGGATTTTGATGAACGAAGATTGGGTAGGCTGGCCGCTGCGGAAAGATTACATTTCCCCTGATTTCTACGAATTGCAAGACGCTTATTAATGTTTTGAGTTTTTGGCTCAAAATACAGTTGGTCGTTTTGCACCCACTTCTTTGAGGAGTGGGTGCAATTTTTTTGCTCCTTTCTGGAAAACCCTCGATTGCACGGTATTTCTGAAAAGGCACTCGCCCCAGGCAAAACTATTTTAGGAATGAAAAATAAATAAATTGATGAGTTATCGGTTATAATGAAAAAAGTGTGATATTAAGTAGGTAGGCGGGAAAAAACCAATCTATGTAACAAAATATTAAGTTACCTAATTGGAGTTAAACTTAAGACGT
>NZ_JAUBSH010000157.1:0-7079 GCF_036704705.1 Microcoleus sp. K1-B1
AAAAAGTGAGGTATGCCCTATGCCCTATGCCCTATGCCCTATGCCCTATGCCCTATGCCCTATGCCCATGAGTACCTTATCTTTCTGAGAAAGGCTATATGACACGGTGTTTCACTGAATCTAACGCCGATCGCCCACAACGGTTAATCGAAACCGATCGGGCGGCACAAAGGTGATTCCCCGGCGCGCCGGACGAATTGGCCGATCGAGATTCGATACAAACTCACGCGAAGACAGCACAGTTGCTAAAACGAGCTTCATTTCAAACATGGATAACGCCATCCCGATGCAGCTTCGACTCCCGCCTCCAAATGGTAAAAATTCAGAGGCGGAAAACTTGCGATCTAAAAAGCGATCGGGATTGAACCGGGCGGGATTTTCGTAGGTTTCAGGGCGACGGTGCGCCAAATAGACACAGGGGATTAAAATCGTTCCCGGTGGATATGTATAGCCTTGGAGTTTGATCGTCCGTTTCACCTTGCGCGGCTGCGAAATTAAGGCAATTGGATAAACCCGCAGCGCTTCCTTGCAGACTGCTGTTAAGTAGGGCGACTGCGAAAGCGCGATCGGATCGGGATTCTCGCCTAATTCATCCAATTCCTTCCGCAACCTAGCAAGGCATTCGGGAAACTGATGCAGCCAGTAAAACGCCCAAGTCAACGCCGATCCAGTCGTTTCATGTCCCAATAACAACAGCGTCATCAACTGATCGCGCAATTCTCGATCGCCGATGGATTCGCCGGTGTCGTCGCGGGCCATCATCAACACCGACAGAATATCCGTGCGAGACGCATCGAGAGATTGCGATCGCCTCTCGGCAATTTCCGCATAAATTAGCGAGTCAATCTGCCCCATCTGCTGGAAAAACTGCCCCCACGGACTCCAAGGCCCCAAATTTTGCTGCAACGGTTCAAAGAAAAATTGCATCGAGTACAGTTCCGAGGTAATCGCCTCTAAAAGGTTGCTGAGCAATTGTTTCAGGCGTTCGTAGCGCTCTCCCGGCACTAATCCAAACACGACTTGCAAGATTACTTGCAGCGAAATTTCTGACATTTCTTCGCGGACTGCGATCGCATCTGGGGCTTTCCAGTCGATCGTCTGCTTTTTCGTCAAATCAACAATCAAATGTCCTTGACTGTGCAACTGTTCCCGATGCAGCGCGGGCATTAATAGCTGTCGCTGTCGCAGATGTCGCGACCCTTCATTCATAATTAGAGATTCATTTCCCACCAGCGGGCGAAATACGTTGGTCACTTTGCCAAACTCAAAGGCATCGGCTAAGGTCGTAAACACCGCCTGAATCGCTTGTGGACTGCCCAGAAACACCACGGGGGGCGAAGCGGGCCCCAACACGCGGGCGGTAAATGTATCGCCGTATTTGGCAGAGTAGCGATCAAAAAATGCGATCGGGTCAGCTACCAGCGAAAGCGTTTGGAACAAAGCAGGAGAACGAGATCCGGTAGGCAGCGTCATTGAAAAACTGGCGATACACAATCTTTCTAGTGTATATGGATCGACCTTGCACCCTGAAATTTATCTGCGATCGATCGACATTGGGTAGAAACCGGGTTTCTGAGCGTAAGCTACACCAGACCTATAAATGGACAAAACGCCAGTTGGTAGAAATGTTTGCACCCATATCTCGAAAGAGGCCAGAGCAATGCTTAACTCAAGGACTTGATGTTTGTAAACGAGCCTTGACTCAACAGAGATAATTTCAGTTAAGCTCAAGTTACTGGCTGCCGCTCAATTTAGCCGTTGGGCGCTCCTATCTACATTGGCTAAATCTCTTTTGTCCATCTTTTTATAATAGGAAAAACCAGATCGTGAGCAATTCTCAGCAAAGCCTGATTAGTCATATCTCTTGGGGACTTATTAAGGTAACAACTGACGGTCAAACTTGTCAATTCAAAGATTGTAAAGTATGGCCTGGAGGTGCTAAGGAATGGGATTGGAGACTCACAGGTACTCGTCACCAACCAGGTATTCAACCTGCTGATATCGAAGAAATTTTAGAGCAAGGTATAGAATTTATGGTTTTGACACGTGGTATGGAACTCATGCTACATACCTGTCCTGAAACTGAACAACTGCTGCATCAAAGAGGTATTGAGTATTATATTGGGCCTACCAAATTGGCTGTAGACCTTTTCAACAATTTAATGCAACAAGGGAAGAATGTCGGGGGAATATTTCACTCAACCTGTTAAGGCGGTATCCATGCAGCCAGGAAATTATATCGAACATTCGCTGAAAATAATCTCCAAGAACTAGGTAACAAAATATATGAAAGCCCAAAAGCATCTTTTTATCAAGTTAGCTTCTGCTATCTCGGCCTTTCTAGTAGTTGGCTATTTCGGCATCTCAGCTTATGCAGGACATACTCTTTCAAAGCCAAACAGATGCTTTGACCCTCTTAAAGCATCTGTTTTTGCTGTTCCTCCTGAAAATGTAACATTTCGTACACCTGATGGCGTGGAGATTGCTGGTTGGTTTATTCCAGAAAAAGCAAGAGATAAGGTATTAATTTTAGTGCATGGATTGAATTCCAGTCGGACTTGTGAGCTTGCTGGAAAGTTTGCCGAGTTTGGTTCAGCTATGAATCAAAAAGGCTTTTCGATACTTACGATCGATCTGCGAGGACATGGGCAAAGTGCTGATTCTCGTTTCACCTTTGGAATTACAGAAAGGCGAGATGTTATTGCAGCAGTGGATTGGCTTAAAATCAGGGGCTTTAAGCCAAAAAAGATTGGGGTTTTAGGTTTTTCAATGGGTTCGGCTACTGTAATTGGGGCAGCCGCAGATGACTCTGACATCGGAGCCGTGGTCACTGACAGCGGTTACGCAGAGGTTTATCCAATTATTCAGAAGCATTGGCAGTCAGCTTCAGGATTACCTGGGATATTTCTTCTTTCTACCATGATGTTTGGACATTTGTTGACTGGATATGATCTAACTTCTTCTAAGCCAATGCAGGAGATAGGTCGTATTTCCCCTAGACCTGTTTTAATTATTCATAGTGCGATCGATCCTTATACGCCTATACAAAACGCTCGCCAACTCAGAGAAGCATATCCTTCGGCCGAATATTGGGAAACCAATGCGAAGAAACATCCAGAAAGCTACAATACTAACCCAAAGATGTACGTTGACAAAGTTGCTGATTTCTACAATCGTAGTCTCAAGTAGGACTGTATAATCTGGTCGAGAAGGCTATTTAGGCTTTCCCTACCGGGCGGTTCATAATCGCCGCGCAAACAAACCAAAAGGATAATCAATCGCAGATTGTACGGCTAGCTTCCCAACCTAACATGACTGTTTTACGCTCTACTCCCCAGCCATAGCCACCGAGTTCTCCAGATTCTCGAATGACTCGGTGACACGGAATTAAATAGCCGATCGGATTTTTACCGATCGCATTTCCTACAGCTCTAGCAGCAGTTGGGCGAGCTACCATTTGAGCTATAGTTTGATAAGTTGCGATCGCCCCAAATGGCAATTGCAAAAGTGCTCGCCACACTTGAATCTGAAAGTTAGTGCCTTTTACCAAGAGCGTTAGTGGTTTTTGCTCGCTGAGAGTTTCTGAATTGAAAATCCGGTCACGCAATGATTGAGTGGTTTGCTCATCACGAATAATTTCAGCGTTTTTCCATGCCAATCGCAGTTTTTGTGCGGCGGTTTGTTCGTCTGTTGTCTCCAAGAAATAAAGATTACAAATACCACGGGTAGTTGTAGCAATTAGAGATTTGCCAAAAGGGGTATCATGAATGCCATAGCGAATTTGTAAACCTGCTCCGCCTGCTTTGAACTCCCCTGGTGACATTGCTTCTAAGTTCACAAATAAATCGTGTAATCGTCCGGGACTCGATAGTCTCACGTCCAATGTTAGGTCTAGAAGGCTTTTAGTATCAGTGATTTTTGACTTGGCATATTCAACTGTCAGATATTGCAAAAACCGCTTGGGGCTAATGCCTGCCCATTGAGTAAATAGCCGTTGAAAATGATATTCACTAAGTCCTATGTGCTGGGCCACCGTTGCCAGATTGGGCTGGTTTAGGTGGTGTTGTCGCATAAAGGCGATCGCCCGAGCAATCCGGTGATAATCTTCGCTAGCATAGACACTCGCATTCTGCATCGAAATCATGTAGTCTAAGTCAATGGAATTTTGATGTTTCCTCACTTTAGCGATAGACTAGGCTCAAAGCCACCCGTTTCTTGCGGTGAATGCAGCCAGTCGATTTTAGATTTTAGATTGAAGAGATTGAAGAAAGCGACCTCACTGATAAGCCCGGGGGCTTGCGATTTTATATTTTAGATTTTAGATTGAAGAGATTGAAGAGATTGAAGAAAGCGACCTCATATCGTTTCCGGTTGGATGGGAATGATAATGTTAGGTCTAGAAGGCTTTTAGTCTGAGCGACTTTTGACTTGGCATATTCAACTGTCAGATATTGCAAAAACCGCTTGGGGCTAATGCCGGCCCATTGAGTAAATAGTCGCTGAAAAGGATATTCACTAAGTCCTATGTGCTGGGCCACAGTTGCCAGAAGTTTATGAGACCCCAACTGCGGTACAATCTACAAAGACCCTGATGCAGAATTAGTCGATCGGCAAGACCAAGACCGTTACGGTATATCATATGCCGACCAACCCAGGCTACAATACCTTGAGACGGTTGATGAGATGTTTAGCAATAAATTAGCACGGACATATCAAGAATTTTAGATATCCATTTCGGAATTTTCTTCAGATCATGAATATTTTAGAAAAGTTTACGATTCACAAACGTAACCCCGATCTCTTGGTTATTCATCGAGATCCCGGATTATTCTTTTGGCTGTTTATGTTGATGTACTTTGGCTTTTTTAGTTGCCTAAATTTATTATTTGTCACGATAATTTGGGAAGCTCGATTGCCTCGAACTCTTACCTGTCAGCAACAGCAGCAAGCTGTAAATTGCGAGTATGTAATTCCTGGATTTATCTCTGGAAATACTATTAAAATTCCCAATACTAAAAAGGCGATAGCCTCTCAGACACCGAACGGCGAAACCATTGTCCTCACCAGTTCAAAACCTTGGATGGTTCTGGAACCGACATCCAATAACATTCAAAATATCCAATCAATTAACCACGGTTTAGCTAAATTGAATAATGGCGAGAAAATATGGAAGCTCGATATCTACGCACCCTATGAGAGTGTCACTATTGGTTTTGGGTTCTTCTTTCTACCTTTGGGATTATTGTTTTTTATACTAGGAATTTGCATAGTTTTCTCCCAGGGGTCTACCTACTTAGAACTAGATGTCAAAGCTAATACAGTGAGCATTATCAACTTAGGAAGATTTCGTTCGCAATTATCCCTTTTAAATCAACTTAGAGGAGCCGATAGTCCCGTTTACGGGCATTTAGGAATACTTTCTGAAAAATTTGGAATTTATGGTAGTTATCGACCTAATAACTACCGGAAGCTCCGTCTGTTGTTTACCAACCGCCGTCCATTTATACTTGGTTATTACCAACAAATATTGCATAGCGATGGAGTTCCGGGAGTAATAGGTGCGAGGATACTTGGTTATTACCAACAAACATTCCAGAACGATGGAGGTCAGGAAGTAATAGGTGCGATTAACTCATTCATGAATGAGATAGAATGGAGGCGAAGGAGCCAAAGGCTAGAAGGTTAATCCTTAATAATCCTCAGTTAGCCAGATATGTAACAGGTTAGGGACACGCTGGCTAGATTGGATTTGTCGCGAGCTAAATAGCAAGGAACCGATTGGATCTGTATGCATCGGCACCTTAACCCCTCACCCACCGCGCAACTGCGTCACCAAGTGAACTAATTCGGGTAAAATTAGCTTTTCCACAGCTAGTTTCACGCCATTGCTAGAGCCGGGAAGAGAAAAGACTAACTTGCCTTGATACACGCCTGCAACTGCGCGAGAGGCGATCGCCCTGGAACCAATTTCTTGATAGCTCAAAAACCGAAATATCTCACCAAATCCTGGTAAAATCCTGTCGAGCAAACTCTCCATCACATCATAGGTAGTATCTCGGGGAGCGATGCCCGTGCCACCGTTAAAAATGATTGCATCTACATCTTCACGCTGGGAAAAAGCCTGCATTTGCAATACAATTTTGGCCGCATCATCTTTAACAACAGTGTAAGCTACCACAGAGTGACCCGCATCTTTTAGCAGCTTCTTAGTTAACAAGCCACTATTGTCTGTTTCCGCCGAGCGGGTGTCGCTAACAGTAATGATAGCGCAGTTTACGGTTATTTTAGATAAGTCGGGGTGAGGAATTTGCGTCATATAACAGATGTTGAAGGAAAAAGGAAGAAGCAAGAAGGAAGAGGAAATCAGGAAAAGGGAAGAGGGAAGAAGTCATTAGTTTAGTTGTGATTTGTTCGTTGTTAGTTATTCATTATCAAATAACTAATAACCAATAACCAATGCCCCATATCCCATGCCCCATGCCCCATGCCCTATTCCCCATCAATTATGCCTTGCTAAATCCTAAGCCGTTGGCTTCCGAGTAGCGTTCCATGAAACGCATAAATCGATCCCATTCGGCGGAACTTTTCATTATATAAAGAGCTTCCAAACCCGCAGGCTGACCGTTGATGAACTTAGCATTAACCTCGCGAGTGAGGAGTTCGCCTTCGTCGTCGATCATGTACATTCCAGTAATGTCTTCGGTACTGGTGTTGCTGAGAGCTTTGGGATTTTCAAAGGTAAACCTGGCAGTGCCTTGCTCTCCGCTTTTAGAACGGGTTAGGCGCACTTCGGGCACAGCATCTTCGTCTATACCCCGAGAAAATTGAATTTTAGCCATAATCTGACAGTCGAACCTTAATAAGGATTGCTTAATTTCTTAATGTTTAATCATAAAACGATTCGGGTACTCGCAAATCAAGACTTGGGAGAGGGGAAGCGGGTGAGAGTGGCTGAGAGTGGGTGAGAGTGAGGCAATCGGAGACAAGGGGGAGGGGAGATGGGCTGACAGGTGTAGGTTTTTTACGACGGGGTAGTATAAAGTCAATTAAACCAGGCGAAAATGAGGGTGTTGAAACGA
>NZ_JAUBSH010000158.1:0-6641 GCF_036704705.1 Microcoleus sp. K1-B1
AGTGAGGGTAATTGTTTGGCCCGCAAGTGTGGAGGCAAATTCAATGGCATCGCCGGCTGCTGCGGAGGCGATCGCATCTCTCAAGGAACCCGACCCGCTATCATTAGTGTTAGTAACGGTAATAGTCTTTAAAGTCCCTCCGTAATTCGCCATTGCTTCTGGAGTCAAGGCTAGCGGTGCTTCAATATCACCCTTGGCAAACTCCAAATTCCAGTTACCACCGCGGCCAGTGCGATCGCTAGATGCCGCAATATCAGCCCCCGTTAACTCGCCCAGGCGATCGACAAAATCGCTTCCCGAACCCGCAGCAACATCACAACCATAAAGTACAATATCTGCTTTGTCGCTTAGCGCATTTCGCCACCCTTGTAACTGGCTTTCATATTGCGGCAAATTATCCGAACTCAGCGTTGCAGAACCTAGCTGCAAGCTGCCAGAATTGCCGTGAGAAAAAACGTGAACTTGGTCTACAGTTTCCCCCGCAGCAGCAATTGTTTGCAGTTTCGCAGTAATTTGCTCGACTCCGTTACCATTTTTATCTAAAATGATGATCTCTGTACCGGGAAGCACGCCATCGGCAAGAGTTTGATAGGCATCTAACTCGGAATCAATGAAGACAATAGATTTAGAACGAGAATTGCGGCTCGCAGATTGTGAATCAATACTGGCAAAAGTTGAGTTCATTTCGCATACCCTATGAGAATGTTTGCTATTTGCTGGTAGATTCACCTTGAAAGCAGAAGACTAGAAATGCAGAAGGCAGTAGGCAGACTTAAAACCTCGGTAATCCATCTGGGAGATTAAAATCAAGGAAAAAACTTTAATTTTATCCCTAAGTGAAATCCGACACTTGTCTCCCTAATCAGCTTTTGCTGTGTGAAAGTTGCGATTTTTTTAGCAATTAACGGCAGCCGAGGCTGTAATGTAAATAGTCCGGCACTGGGAACCTCTCTATGTAGATTTGCCATGCACATCCTTAGCCATATAAGTAGTCCATCAAACCATTGGGAAGCCTTGGTCAGGTAAAATTCAGAAAAGATTTTCTGGGGTTCCGAATTTCTCAGAATCGCTCTAGCTAGTACCTGATACATTCACATTAGAGAAAACCAGGAAAATTTCCTGTAAGTTTGATTAATTTAACTTGTTTCCTACCTGTAAAAAAGTTCCCAAAAATCTAAAATTTATTGTTGAGAAAGCTGGCTTTATTCAGGCACTACTTATGGCTAGCCAGCTCAGGATTGCAATAGACGGATGTGCCTCATTCTAGGTGGGGGCGATCGGCAATAAACAAGATTTATTACCGATCGCACTTGAAAAGAATCAGATCGATCGCTCCTATTCGTTGGCGTAGCCCCCGTAGGGGCGGGCGACGCTAACGTCATTCACCAAATTTCAGGAGTTTGAGAGCTTTCTTCACCACTTTTAAACGGGCTGGCTGCTTATAGCGCACCCTACCCCAAGCAGTTAGATTGTTACCTGAGTGAAATCGCTAGCGCTGAGAATACCGGGGGTAATATTGTTAAGCTTCGCCAACAATTGATTGGTGTCCGTCACAGTAATCAAAGTTTGATTGTTGCTGGAAGTAATACTGAGTTGATTAAAACTCAAACCAGAACTCAACCCAATTAAATCCTCTCCCTTGCGGAAATCCGTAATAATGTCGCTACCCAAACTTTGATTGAGGAAAAACACATCATTTCCCGAACCACCAGTCAATGTATCATCCCCAACATCCCCGGAAAGGAAATCGTCCCCAGCACCGCCGCTAAGGATATCATTAGCCTTGCCGCCGTAAAGCGTATCGTTATCGGTGTCGCCGAACAGCACATCGTTTTCATTGCCGCCCAAGAGTAAGTCGTTGCCCTCACCACCATCGAGACTGTCGTTTTCTTTGCCGCCGTACAGGGTGTCATTTCCCAATAAGCCAAAAATCAGGTCTGCACCTTCATTGCCAAAGGCAATATCGTTGCCGTTTCCAGCATTAATTGTGTCATTTCCTAAGTTGCCTAAAATGTAGTCGTCGCCATCTTCACCCAGCAAGATATCGTCATCTTTACCGCCGAAAATGCTGTCGTTACCAACGCCGCCGGCAACGGTATCATTGCCGAGATCTCCCCTCAAAAAGTCGTCGCCCTCACCACCAACAACAGTGTCATTATCTTTGCCAGCGTAGATGGTATCGTTGCCAGCGTCGCCAGAGATGAAATCGCTGCCTTGATTGCCGAAGATTGAGTCGTTATCTGCGCCGCCGTCAATGTTGTCATTGCCGCCCATGCCGTAGAGAGTATCGTTATCGGCTTGTCCGTTAATTGACTCGTTGATGACACCGCCCATGATGAAATCGTTATCCTCGCCGCCGTTGATAGTTTGTTGGACGGGGTTGGGGGTGATGGTGGCAGGATCTAGTTCCGGGGCGTTGAGGTCATCGAGCAGGGAACCATCCGAGGCCGGAGTTGGAGTCGGTGCGGGAGTTGGTGTCGGCGGCGGAGTCGGCGCAGGTGTGGGAGTAGGCACCGGTTCGGGCGTCGGAGTTGGCGCAGGTTCCGGTGTGGGAGTAGGCGCAGGTTCCGGTGTGGGAGTAGGCGCAGGTTCCGGTGTGGGAGTAGGCGCAGGTTCGGGCGTCGGAGTTGGCGCAGGAGTCTCAGTCGGAGTTGGGGCCGGGGCAGGTGTCGGAGTTGGCGCAGGCGCGGGTGTCGGAGTTGGCGCAGGCGCGGGTGTCGGAGTTGGCGCAGGCGCGGGTGTCGGAGTTGGCGCCGGGGCAGGTGTCGGAGTTGGCGCAGGCGCGGGTGTCGGAGTTGGCGCAGGCGCGGGTGTCGGAGTTGGCGCCGGGACGACACTACCTCCCAATTCAAAAGATCCGCTGTCCACGATCGCACCTGGAATGCTGTCCCCATCTTGAGGGCGAGTCACGCCACGCTGATCCGTAGTGGGTGCGCCGGTGGCAATCCCTTTATCAATTGCCGGACTTCCTGTCAGCAACGGCCTGACTAAAGCGCCGTTGAGGGTTTGCAAAGGGCCAAGTAAGGGGTCTGCGATCGTCACACTTGTCGTCACCTTGGTATCGGTGGCAATCAGCGGCCACTGAAAATTCCCTCCTTGATCGCTATATTGGGCGGTGGCGTGTTGCTGAATGCCCCAAGGGTTTCCTCCGTTAGCCGCTGTATTGTTGGCAAGAATCGTGTTTTTGAGGGTGACATTATTGGCAGCGGCGAAGATACCTCCACCAACCCAGCCTGCAGAATTATCGGCGATCGTCGTGTTGAGAATGGTTGTGGGTGCACCAAGAGTCATTGCACCGCCGAGTTTGTTGAAATCACCAGCAGCAAACGCCGTGGAGTTGCCAGAAAACGTACTGTTAGTAATCGTAGTAGGGGCATTTCGCATCCACAGGCCGCCACCTTGATTGCCGGCTTTGTTGCCCGCAAAGGTGGTGTTGGTAATGGTCAATCCCTGGTTGGTGCTGTCGCTCAAAATCGTTACCCCACCACCGTTTCCAGCATTTCCACCGTTGGGAAGCGACAGAATTTCGTTGTTTTGGAATGTGCTGTCTGCAATACTTACGCTGTCTTGGCTGCCGGTGAACAGATAAGCTGCGCCTCCTTCACCTCGACCTTTATTGTCTTGAAATACGCTATTGGTAATCTTAATTGTGCCGGAAGCTTCGCTGGGATTGCTGGCTCGATCGGTATAAAGTGCGCCGCCGAAACCCCTTAAGAAAGAATTGGGCTGCCCTGTGGCGAAAGTGGCTGCCGTGGTGTCGTTGCCGATGAATCGGGAGTTGTCAATTGTCAGCTTACCTTGAAGGCTGTTAATCGCCCCGCCGTTAATTCCTTTGTTGTTGGTAAATTCGCTGTTGGTGACTGTAATAGTTTTGAAACTCAAAAAGCCGATCGCACCTGCACCGCGTTCATCGTTAGCTGCGGTGGCTACGTTGCCAGTGAATTTACTGTTGGTAACAGTCAGGGTATTGTTGAAATTACCGAAAATTGCGCCACCGCCTTTATCGGCGACGTTGTTGTTGAACTGAACGTTTTCTACGGTGAGGTTTACTTCGTCGGTTGTGCCGATCGCGCCACCTCGATCCGTAGTTTTGCCGTTAGTAATAATGAGGTTTTTGACCTCAAAATTAGTAGCAGTCGCCACGTTGGCATTGACAAAAAAGGCGCGGGATGCGTTGTTACCACTGATAGTTAAACCCGGTGCGGCGGCGCCGTCAATCGTGATGTTTTTGCCAACGGGAATATCGAGTTGACCGCTGGTGAGGGTAATGGTTTGGCTGGCTAAACCTGGAGCGAAGGTAATGATATCGCCGGCAACAGCGGTGGCGATCGCAGCCCTTAATGAGCCTGGCCCGCTATCGCTATTGTTGGCTACTACGATCGTAGCTAAATCACCTTGGTAACGTGCCATAGCCTCGGACCCCAAGGCTAAGGGAGATTCAATTTTGCCCTTAGCAAATTCTAAATTCCAGTTGCCGCCACGGCCGGTTGTGTCGGTAGATGCCGCAACGTCAGCCCCGGTTAATTGACTGAATCGATTAACGAAATTAGCACCTGTACCGCCTGCTACATCGCAGCCGTAGAGCATGATGTCTGCTTCTGGGGCTAGTGAAGTTTGCCACTTTTCCAACTGGCTTTTGTATTGCTCTATGTTATCTGAACCCAGAGCGGTACTGCCTAATTGTAGGCTGCCTGAACTGCCGTGAGAAATAATGTGAACCGAGTCTATCGCCCCGTTAGTAGAGGCGTATTTTTCCATCTCGGAGGTGATTTGTTCGATGCCGTTTTTGGTGCGATCGAGTATTACTACCTGCTGTCCTGGCAGCACTCCCGCTGTAATTGACTCGTAATCTTCCACGCCGGAGTCAATGAAGACTAAGGAGCGCAGTGGCATTTTTTTCAAAGCAGATTTTGAGTTAACTTGAGCGACTGTAGAACTCATATTGGAGACTCCATTAAGGGCATTATTAGTAGATACACCCCGGAGTAATCTCATCAGGCTTATTTGATTATATCTTAACACCCAAATTTGGAAATGGTCTCATTTTAAAAATATTTTTAGTGATTTATTTTGCTCGGCATTTGCCTTTTACCTCTTGAGTCAAATGGAAATTTGAGCCTCTATCTATGGGAATAGATCGCAATATTAATCGGCAATCTTGAAATAAATCTAGGTTCTATTATCCAATTTTTTTTGACCTGATTTTGCTAATAGTAGCCTGAATTGAGGGATGCGGAAATAGGGGAGGTAATTCACCTCCGAATAACTCCTCTTATATTTAGTAGTTCTTATGGGAGTGGGAGATTTTACGTATTGGCACAAGGCACTAGAGTTTCCCTAGCTATATTTCATCCAAGGGAAAACTGAATTATGTATATTTTGAAGAATTCTATATGCTTTGAAGCTGCTAGGTTGGCGGTACACCCAAATACTGATTACCAGGACGTTTGGTCGCATTTACTAACAGTCAAAACGGTCTAATATTAAGTGGAACCCATCGCGGGAAATCAATTGGCTTATGGGGGGCTACCGACACTGTGAGGACTGCCCACCTCACTACAAACGTGATTCAAATTATTCAGCGCGAATTGATATGATTGCAGATTGAGTCAGATCTAATCGTTGATTGCGATCGCCCCTGCGTCCCTAATTACAATTGCATTCGAGTTCAGTCGCCCTCGGTACGTTCCATAAGCTGTTGCGGTCTTTAAATTGTCTGTCAAAAAAAATCAAAGTCTTGTGGGGAGTAGGGGTTGGGCGTCCCGCCCGCCCTGAATATACACTTTAAATGCGCGACAGCTTACTCTGCATTAAATTACTCTCCTTAATTAGCAAACAGTCGATCGCGCCCACCGCCGTTGCTGAGTGTATCACTATATCGATCGGCATAACACGAACCAAGTCCGCTGTTTTGAGTCAGAGAAGTATGCGATTTTGGCAATTGACTTTTGTATGGTTCCAGGTAATCTGAACTGAGGATAACAAAGCCTAATTGCAGTTGGCCCGATCGGCCCTCAGAAATTGTGCCAACTTTGTCAATCTCTCTAAGGATAGAGGCATATTTTTGAAGTGCCGAGGTAATTTTCTCGATGCAGTCAGATTCCCCAGCCAAAATTCTGGAAACCAAATATCCACCTTCATTGATGCTGGAGTCCTTGAATGCAAAGCTTTTGGATGGGGAATTTGCGTATTCCGAGGCGGGAGTCGTTTCCCTTAAAGAAGTCAACATATTCCGTCCTCCAAAAGTGAGTTTAGCGGTAGATACAGCCTTGGATTCAGAGCTTCTGAAACTGCCAGCGACCTTGTTTATTTCGCTCATTCTTATTTCACCTATCTATCAGTTTCCCCTATTTCTGCAGCACTGCCATCCGCGATCGCACGGAATTTATATTCTGCGTGTTTTCCCTTACTTCCGGCAAAGGCGCAATTACCGATCGATCCGGTATCCTATCCGTGATCCCACTTTCACAAAAGAATCCCACCGTAAGCCGGCGCTTCAAACCTCGATAGTCTTCAGTCATTCCCCCATGTAAAATCTAAAATCTAAAAGGGTATGACACTTAGTACTGTACTTTAGACTAAATAAAGATGAGAACGGTGGCTTTGAGAAGAACTAAAGCCACCGCGCCGGGAGAGAATAA
>NZ_JAUBSH010000159.1:0-6641 GCF_036704705.1 Microcoleus sp. K1-B1
TTCCTTCCCTCACACTCCTGTGGATGCCTTTTATGCTTGTAACTCCTCCTAGTTGTAAAAAACCTACACCTGTCAGCAGGATGCCCGCCCCACAAGAAAATGCACTTTTTGTGGAACAGGCATCTTGCCTGTTATTGACAATGGTGCAACATCTCAGATCCAAATCAAAGTGTTTTTTGTCTGACGCACCGAACCCAAGCGAGGCTAATTCAATCAAATCACACTGGCAAACAACTCCTCAAAACTCTTTTGCGGAGCCTCCGACTTCGCCACAATTTCCACAACCTTGTTGCGAGAAGTCGGCTGAAACAGCGCCTCCACGCAAACTTGGGCTACCTTGGTGCGGGGAATGCTGCTCTCAAACATTTTGTCGGCACCAGTCATGACGATCGCATTTGAATTATCCTCATTTTTGAGACCGCCCGGACGGACGATCGTATAAGTCAAGCCGCTTTTTTGCAAATACTCCTCGGCTTGCTTCTTCCAAACCAGAATCAGCCAAAACAAATTCAGCGGGTGAAAAAACTGAGAGACGCACAGAGAAGTCACAAGCACAAAATGCTCAATGCCCTTAGCCTTAGCTGCATCCACCAAATTTTTAGTACCTTCAAAATCCACCATGTAAGGCGCTGTCGGGTCAAAACCAGGGGTCGCCCCTGTCGCGCACAGCAATACCGTACTATCGCCGATGGCATTGCCCAGGGAAGTCGCATTTAATACATCCCCAGTCACTAACTCAGCCTCCGGTGGTAAAATTTGTCTAGCGGTGTCTAGATTTCGGACTAAGGCGCGCACGGGAATACCTCGCTTGACTAATTCTGCGACGATGCGGCGGCCGGTCTGACCTGTGGCTCCTGCTACAAATGCTTTCATAAGTCGAGTTATGCTGAACTAGGGTAAGTTTTGTTACTATCAATTTCTCAATTGTAGGGAGGAAACTCCCTTAACACATCCCCAACCAGATTGATTGGCGTGTATACCAGGAGAGCATATGATGAAGCAGGATTCCGCTGAATATCAAACTGTTGAAGCTTCTGACGAAAACTACTACCCAGATGCGAGTTTCCAACAGCCCGAAAGTGGAAGTGCGGATGCAGGAGAGGAAGTTGAGCCGATTTGGTTTCACACGCATTTTGAAGACAGCATGGAGATGTACGCCGATGCGGAGACGGTGGCAAAGCATTTGAACAACCACAAGAGTTGGTTTTGCCAGTGCGCTTCGCCGATGAAGGCCCAGCCGATCGGCGAAAACGGCTATGATTTATTAATCGGGCGTTTTGGGGCTTTCGGCTACCGCGTTGAAGCGAGAATTGGTTTAGAGTTGCTGCCGCCTGACGCTGAAGGCTGCTATTTGATTAAGACTATTCCGGTTCCGAATTATACCTCGCCTGGGTATGAAGTGGATTTTCGATCGGCAATGAAGCTAGTGGAGATACCGTCTCAGGAGTTTGCCGCCGATTGGCCGAGCTCGGAACGTGCTAAGCTGCCGCCTGCGATTACCAGCGCTACCTGGAAGCTGGATTTGGCTGTGGGGGTTTGCTTTCCCAAGTTTATTCGATCGATGTCTCAACCTTTAATAGAAAAAACCGGCGATGCGCTTTTGGAAAAAATCATCAAACAAGTTAACCGGCGCTTGACTTATAAAACTCAGGTTGTTTTTCACGAAAGTTTGGGCATTCCTTTTCCGAAAAATCCTAAGAAACATTAAGAATACTTACGCTCTAAGCTGTTGTGCATTTAAATTGTATGTTAAGTGCGGGCTCTCCTGCTCAACCCCTACTCCCCACAAGAGTAAAGCTTTATTTTACTCTGCAATTTAAATGCGGATTAGCTTAACTCACATTTGTAGGGTGTGCACTGCACACCTTACTCATAAGTGCGATCGTCATAACTCATACCCTTGTAGATTTTAGACTTCGGCGTGAGCGCTCAGTCGCACAATTTTAGATTAAATTATGGGGAATAACTGATTGTGTATGGGTTGGGTTCGCGAGTCTACAGTTGCTTTTTTGAAACTGATATCACTGTCTCCGGGTGCTTAGGGCGCGCCTTATGCCTATGTTTTTGAAGCCAACAGTTGCTTGAGCAGTTAATCCAAATAACCAAGTTATTGCTCATAAAATTTAAGGGTAAGGTCAGGATTGCATTTGCCATATAGCAATCCTTGCAAAAGTTGTAATTTTTTTACCCTTCCCCAAACATCCCCGAACCCGCTGGGAGTCCGTAAGAAATTCACAAATGATGCGAGGAGTGCTATATGCTGATTTCTTATCACCGGAATTAGTTTTTATTATGGGTCTATTTAGCACAGGGTTGGACGCAATAGTTTCAAGTCAGATGCTATCAACTTCGACAGCATTATTATTAAAATATTCTCTTTCTGTTATAATTATTTCCCTCCTTATTGCCTCATGATTAAGCAGTTTAGCCGACGCAGTTCAAAGCGGGTTCCGATCGCCCTCGTAAACCAGCAAGTGTCTCAGATCACAAGGCAGATCGATCGCCCTCACTGCCCAAAACCGTAAAATTATGTAACATTATGTAAAGAGTTATCAAAGAACTCTTGCCATATCCGTAGAAAGTTATGACAACAAAACTAAGAGCTAAACACACAGAGAAAATGGAGAGAGACTTGCACGAGTTGAGGGCAGACCAAGAACTGATTCTCAATCAAGTAGACAATGCGATCGCTCTGTTCGACTCGTCTGACTGCTTAGTTTTGTTTAACAAAAAATTGGCGGGAATCTGGGGACTGTCCCCAGAATGGCTGGAAACAAAGCCGAAGTGCCACTTGCTGTTTGCGGAAATTGTCGATCGGGGTTACTTGTCCCTTCAGCAGTGGCAAGAGTTTCAGCAAGCACTCGAAAAATCTCAGCATGAAAGTTTATCATTTTATTTCGAGCAATCCAATGCGGTTTGTTTGGAGGTGTGCGCCACGATTACCAACAGCGGCGGACGGCTGTTTACCTTTCGAGATGTTACGGTATACCAAAACTCCCAAGCTAGCTTGAACGCAGAAGTCAGGCGGCTGAGATTTCTTTTAGGTTTAACCGAACGCCTGCAAAAGTCTGACAGTTTGCAAGAAATAGGTCAGTTTGCCCTCACCTATTTAGTAGAGGCAATGAATGCAGCTTTCGGAGATGTCAAGGTGATTAACGGCAAGGGAAACGATCGGCAAGCGTCGGGGATTTGCAACCAAGTTTCTAGTCAATTTTTGGCTACTTACGGGGAACCCGTAGTCGCAGGAATGCAAGCATTGCTCGACCAAGGCATTCCCTACGGCATCGGTTTGCTGTGGGAAGTGGTGAAAACTGGTAAACCTGTGTTTGTCGAGGATTATGCCCAACATCCCAATGCCGTGCCGGAATTTCGGCATCCGGGAATCGGACAACTGGGCATTTTTCCGATCGCAGCCACCGACGGTACAATTATTGGCGTACTGACGCTGGAGTCTCGCAACGTCAAAAAACTGCAAACCGCCCTCAACCAAGAAGTGCTGGAGGCTGCTTGCCGGACTTTGGGGGCGGCCATCGAGCGGGCTCAGACACAAGAAAACCTGCGCCAAGTTAACGAACAATTAGAGTATTCTTCTCAGTTGAAATCTGAGTTTTTAGCATCAATGTCCCACGAATTGCGGACGCCTCTCAACAGCATTCTCGGCTTTTCTGACTTGCTGCTGCGGCAAACGGCTGGACACTTGAGCGATCGACAAATCAACTATTTAGACCTGATCGAAAAAAGCGGCCAGCACTTGTTGCAGTTAATTAACGATATTCTCGATCTTTCTAAAATTGAAGCCGGGAAAGTAGAACTCAATTTACAACCAGTTCGCGTTCACGAACTCGCGACAGACTGTCTAAAAATGATGCAGCCACGGGCAGACAAAAAGCGAATCGGTTTGTCTTTAGAACTCGACTACCGTATTACTAAAGTTTGGCTCGACGAACGGCGAGTGCGACAAATTGTGATTAATTTACTTTCCAATGCCATCAAATTTACCCCCGAACAGGGACAAGTTAAACTCAGCGGGCGTCTGGCCTACGGCAGCGAAATAGACGGCGACTACCGGCCGGATTGTTCTCCTGTAAATGCCAGCACTCCTTATTTTTGTTTAGAGGTAAAAGACTCCGGCATCGGCATTCCTCAAGACCGCTGGCACTTGCTATTTCGACCTTTTCAACAGGTGGATTCTTCCCTGACTCGGCGCCACGAAGGTACAGGTTTGGGTTTGGCTTTGACTAAGCGATTGGCAGAATTGCACGGGGGGACTGTTTCTTTTCAATCGGTTTGCGATCAGGGAAGTCTTTTCCGCGTTTGGCTGCCTTTGACAGAGATGCGTCAACAGTTGGGAAACTTTGCTTCTTGTGCTTTGGATACCAAGTTAGTTCCTGCTTCTGCGATTGCTTTACCAATTGCCAGGAAGCGGATTTTGATTGTTGAAGACCAGCCTTTTAACCAAATGTTAATTTCTGAGGTGATGGAATTGGAGGGGTACGGGGTAGAGATACTCGCGGATGGGAAGGCGATGGCCGATCGTATTCTCGCCGCCTCTGCTGCCGCGGAGTTGCTGCCGGATTTGATTTTGATGGACATTCAGTTGCCGGATGTTGACGGCTTTGAGTTGATGCGCCGAGTTAAAGCAGATCCTGTCTGGGATTCGGTACCGATGATTGCGGTGACGGCGATGGCGATGCCCGGTGACAGTGAGCGATGTTTGGAAGCTGGCGCTTCTGCTTATTTAAGCAAGCCACTGGATTTGAATTTGACGATCGCTACAGTCCGTTCTTTTCTTGGCTAACAATAATTATTTGCAGTTCCAGCACTGCAATTTATGATAATTGATAACAACCAAGGTTAAACTCAATAGTAGATAAATATCTATATGACTTGCCCGCACTTGCCTCCGAAAGCCTGTTCCTACGAAAAATATCGAGTTTAGTAAGGAGAAATATACCAATCAACCCGTTTTCGAGCTTCCCCACGCGCAACTTCCGAGCTAAATTCAATATATTATATCATATTCCATGTCAAACAAGTCGCCCTGCATCATGTTGGTTGATGACGAGCCAGCTAATCTGACTTTACTGGAAGAGTTATTGCACCTGAAAGGATACGCTACAGTATCAGCGCTATCTGGCCATGAAGCGCTCTCGCTTGCCCGCGCCTCTCGACCCGATTTAATTTTACTAGATATTATGATGCCGGAGATGGACGGTTTTGATGTGTGCGATATCCTACGGAAGGATACGGCATTGCAAACTGTACCGGTGATTTTTTTAACTGCCCTCGATGACGATATGTCTCGCATCAAAGGGTTAGAAATGATGGCTGATGATTATTTGACAAAGCCTTTTAACAGTCGTTTGTTGCTGGCAAAAGTGGAAAATATTTTGCAGTTGAGTCAAATGCGATCGCAAGCTGTATCTTCCCAATTCCACCAGCAGGTAAAAGAGCAAAGCAAACGCCAAATCGCCGCAGCTTGGGAAGCCAACGAATATCTTTCCGAAAAATTTCAGCTATTTGTGCCAGAGCAACTTCTCGAACGAATTGCGCCGCAAGGAATAGAATCAATTCAGTTGGGCAATGTTACAGAAGAAGAGCTGACTGTTTTATTTTGTGACATTCGCGGGTTTACTACGATCGCCGAATCTCAACAAGCTCGCGAGACTTTTGAATGGTTGAACGCTTTTTTTACTAAAATGAACGACTGCATCACGTCTCACGGCGGGTTTATTGACAAATACCTAGGCGATGCAATCATGGCAGTATTTGACAAGCCAAATTCTCACGCCATGAATGCGATCGAAGCCGCAGTAGCAATGCAAGAAACTTTGCAAGAATTTAATGCCAGTCGCCACCAATACAATTTAGAATCTCCCGTCAATATTGGTACGGGAATTAACACAGGTATCGGCATGATCGGCACTTTAGGTTCCGATCGTCGCATGGACTCTACAGTCATAGGCGATGTAGTAAATACAGCTTCTAGGTTAGAAAATTTAACTAAAATATACGGTTGCCAAATTATTGTTAGCGAAAATGCGATCGTTCATGCGAGAGAATTTCTAAATGGCATAAGTTCCAACTCCCACTCAAAAGAAAGTCTATTATTAAAGTGCGACTTAGAAGTGGAAACACAGGAGAGTATTATTTCTACTTCTGGGGCGACTGCTGCTGACAGCCATTTGCCCAGCAACAATTATTACTATCGCTGGATCGATCGAGTAACCCCGCGCGGCAAGCAGCAAGCTATTGAAATCTACGAAATCTGGGCAGCCTCCTGTCCCGACTCTGAGGCAAAGCAGCTTACCCAGGGTTTATTTGACAAAGGAATTCAAGGATGGCAATCCGAAAGATTTGTCGCCGCCTTGGGATATTTTCAGCAACTAATCGAACAAAACCCTGCTGATACAGTCGTCCGTTTTTATATAAGTCGCTGCCAGGAAAAACTAGGTTTTATACCTGTAAGTAACCGATCAGAAATCAAATAAATAGAACCTGTTCGTACTGAGGATTTCAGTCCTATTTCTTACCGCAAATACCAGCTAAGCTAAAATAATTCCGTTCCTAGGGCGTCGGTTCAGTATTAGGAGTTGACAAAAAAAGGAATTTATGAAATTAGCCAGTGCATGAGTTCGACT
>NZ_JAUBSH010000160.1:0-6611 GCF_036704705.1 Microcoleus sp. K1-B1
CGATCGCGTTTGAGCCAGTCGTCGAGGACATCAAAGATGCCTCTTTCGGTCTGGGCGCGTCCGACTGCGATTGTCATAAAAAATACTCGGTAAGTGGGAAACTAAGTGGGTTGAGCCTACAGAGGAAAACGACCCTTCGACTACGCTCAGGGCATCGCACGAGCGGTTTTAACCGCCTTGAATCTTTCTTTACCATTACCGCCTTGGAGTTGCTTGATGTGGTGTACTTTTGTAATGTACTTTCAGTGGGACAGTTACCACCTCAAACCTTGCAACCCTGTACGCATAATGTTTGCTCTTGTGGAGCCTCCCTTTCGGGGTAATGTTCGCTTCGCCAATGTTATAAGAGCTTGTTAGACTTGCAACACTGTCTCAGTGACCTTAAGACTGTTTAATTGCAAATGACAGAGCGGAAAACTAGCGTCGCATTCAAGGAGTGTCGTGACTCAAATAACGTAGCCAGTTAAGGCTTCGGCCCGTCAGCACAGCTTGCTTAATCGCTCTTACAAGCTCAGTCCCTTTAGGGCTGGGTTACTGACTTACGCAAATCTCCAAATGGATATAATTACAACGGATTTGTTTCTAGTCTGTATTATCCAACCGTTGCCTCTGCTTAGCAGAAAACGAGTTGGATTATGAACAGACTTTACTTTTCTTTACCGTAATCAAGATTATAGAGGTAATTCTTTACAATGGCAACTATTTCTTAAAAAACTTCCGGATCTTGATTTGTCCGAAGTCCCCGAAGTCCCAGAAGCCCCCGAAGCCCTCGAAGTCCCCGAAGTCTTTGCCGTGCATTTGGGAACTTCTACTATATAGGAGTCTCTGCGCTTTGCGTCAGAAGCCCGGTGGCTTGGTAGATGTATCGCCCTCAACCTCTGATTTTTCTAAGAAACTGGGTTTCCGTGGGTAAGTCCTATATATATACTGAGGAGAGAGCTCCAAACTTAGGTTTTTAAGACTATATGTTCAGCATTGACATCATTGTGAAAAATACGCCCGTCTCGCTGTCGGTGCAGCGGAAGTTGGAGGAGGACGCTGAGACTGTTTACCAGCAGGTGCTGGCGGCGATTCGCAACTCCCAACCGCAAATTTTGGAACTCACCTGCGAGAAAAATCCTGAGAAAAAGGTGGCTGTACTCAGCAGCGAGATTTCTGGGGTGGTGGTTTCTCAGAAATCGGGGGCGTCATCTACAGGCAGATCCCCTGGTTTTGTCTCGATGACAGCAGAATGAGGGCTGGGGGTGTTGGTGCCGATATGAGCCAGTCAGCCGTTGCTGTGCGGGATTTGGGTTTTTGCTGGCCGTCGGGCGATCGAGTGTTGCAAGGTTGCTCTCTGGATGTACCCAAGGGCGAGTTTTGGATGCTTTTGGGCACTAACGGCAGCGGCAAGTCTACGCTGTTGAGGCTGATGGCTGGGCTGCTGCACCCCCAGTCGGGGGAAATTGACCTGAGTGGGCGGGTGGGTTTTGTGTTCCAAAATCCGGATCATCAATTGGTGATGCCGACAGTGGGTGCGGATGTGGCTTTTGGTTTGGTGGAGGAAAAGCTTTCTAACGTTCAGGTGCGGGAGAGGGTGGCGGAGGCTTTGGAGGCTGTGAATTTGCTGGATTTGCAGCGGCGGCCGATTTATGCTTTGAGTGGGGGCCAGAAGCAGCGAATTGCTCTTGCTGGCGCGATCGCCCGTCACTGCGAAATTCTGCTGTTGGATGAACCGACGGCTTTGTTAGATCCTGATTCTCAGTTGGATTTGGTGGCGGCGGTGCAGCGGTTGGTGAAAAATCGCGGGATTACGGCTTTGTGGGTGACTCACCGTTTGGATGAGTTGAATTACTGCGATGGGGCTTTTTTGTTGGAAAAGGGCGAGGTGGTCGATCGGGGAGATCCGGCGCGTTTGAAGCAGCGGTTGATGCAAAGTCAAGATGTTTAGCTGTTAAGTAGCGGTTGAAAGCTATTTGTTGTTAATATCAACCATTAAGTTACTAGGAAGCCGACAGAGGAATCGCCCGAAAATAATTAGAGTTTTGTTACTTATTCCAATAACATTCAGGAATAAATAGTGTTTTGATTATTTAGGAGATACTGATGAACAATTATCCTGACTTATCTTACCAAGGATATGAGGTGATCCGCGAACTAGGACGTAATCGAGAAGGGGGACGAATTACCTGGCTTGCCTCAACTATTGATACTACTGATATAAAACAGCAAGTTGTTGTCAAGCAGTTTTGTTTTGCTCAATCTGGTTCTGAGTGGTCAGCTTTTAGTGTTCATGAACGAGAGATTCAGGTTTTGCAAGGACTCAACCATCCTGGTATTCCTCGCTACTTAGGAGGGTTTTCCACGTCGGATGGTTTCTGTATGGTGCAGGAGTATATCGATGCACCATCTTTAGGAGTGTTACGCAGTTTTGAACCCGAAGAAATCAAGCAAATTGCTGTATCCGTGCTAGAGATTTTAGTTTATTTGCAAAATCGAATTCCGCCAGTCATCCATCGAGATATTAAACCAGAAAATATACTGGTGGACGATCTACTCAGGGTTTATCTGATCGATTTTGGGTTTGCGCGAATTGGCAGTCAGGAAGTATCTGGCAGTAGCGTTTTTAAGGGAACGCCCGGTTTTATTCCCCCCGAACAGCTACGGAAACCTACAGAAGCCTCTGACTTATATGGGTTGGGAGCAACCTTGATTTGTTTGCTTACAGGTACCCCCTCGACAGCACTTCAGGACTTAACGGACGAGGATGACCCCTATCTTATTCGGTTCAGTCAGCTAATCCCACAGCTAAGTTTACGATTTGTTAGCTGGTTGGAAAAGATGGTGCAGCCGAGGCTAAGAGATCGCTATCCAAATGCTGTTACAGCTTTGGAAGACCTTAAATCGTTGTATGTCTTTCGAGTACCAGAAGTCAGATTAAATATAAATTCTCTGGTTTTCCAAGCAACTCGGTTAGGTGAAAAAATCACACAAAAAATTCACTTTCGCAACTTAATGCCTGACACTTTGCTAGAGGGAAGTTGGGAAGTAGCTCCTCATCTTCAAGATCCGCCACATACTCCAGATTCCCATGCTTGGATTTCCTTCTCACCTGCTAATTTTAAGGAGAATTTAGTAAAATGTGAAATTACCGTAGATACTTCCCTCCTTGCAGCAGATAAACATTATGAGCGTCATCTTCTTTTACATACAAATGCCTCACCAGAAACACATGATGTAACTATCAGGGTTCAGACAGCACCTTTGCCAATTGATGTTAAGAAACCTCCCTACAAAAGCATGGCAGTATTGTTCATATTTTCAACAGTAATAACAACTATAGTCATCGGTAATTTAGGTTGGTCTCAAACAGCTATAGGAATTATTGCTCTAGCTGTTGCCACAGTAGCAACTATTTGGGGGACAGGAGGACACCTTGGAATTAAAGCATGGAGTTGGATAGGGGGCGGTATAGGCTTAACTTTTACGGGACTGGCGATATATATGACTCACAGTTTCTCTGTTGCCTTTTTCGCACTGATTTTTGGCGCGTTCTCAGGTGCAATGCTTGGAGCGGCGTTTGGAGTTTGGGTTGATATAATTGTTATTAATCTTCTGGATCGTGACTTTTGGAGAGAAATCACACTCGATCGCTTTGTGTTAACGCTGTCAGCACTAAGCACTGTGCTGGGAATTGCTTTAGGTATGGGATTGGTAGTCGGCTTTATAAATGTCTATACTTTGCTAACCTTGGGGGGCTCAGGACTGCCTCTTGCAGCTATGTTGTTGTATCCATCCCTTAAACATCGCTGGTTGATTGCCCGCTACCGTAAGTCCGAACAAAACTTGATTCAGCCGTGAGATATAGGCGACTGCATAACAACCTCACAGAACATTATTCCAATAAAAATTCATATAGCGTGAAGTTCACTCTAAAAGTTTCGGGGAAATTAAAATTAATTCATCGAACGATCGTGATGAGTTAGACAACAGCGGTGTACCAGTGTTTGATACCCAATCAATCTCGCAATCCCCGATCGCGCAACCAAGCATCTGCCCAAATTGTATCGGCTTCTGACAGCGGTGGTATGACTTCCCAGTTGCGATAATCTATCTTGAGGTCGTAACTTGCTATGTCGTAAATTTGATTGAATAATTCCTGCAAGTTTATGACAGGTTCGGTATCGCCCGATCGCAGCGGCAGAGGAAAGGCAGGCATCGCGTTTTGCACGTTAAAAGCGTACAAATCGGCTCTGGGACGGCGATTTCCCCGACATACCAAAACGCTATAGTGACTTTCAACATTATTGCCAATAACTGGCATTTTTCGACCGCGCCGCAATAAATCTATTTCAATTAAATGAGTGCGGCTACCTAAAATTTCTTCTCGTTTTTCTTCGTACATTTGTCGTCCTTTTCCTGTGCGCTTATTGCTAGGCGAGAGGATTTCAATCAGGGTGATTAGTTCTTGGTTTCCTCTTTCTCTAATTTCTAAATAGCCTTCCCGAACCTGGTAGGGCATGGGAATATTTACTGTCAAGGGTTGTGTTGGTGGCGCTGCAACGGCTACGTTTGATGTGATTAATTCGGTTGTAGTTCTTGGGTGAATTACGTTTACATCAGGAATGCCAATTGACAAATCATCATCAGCGGTTTCATAGATTCTCACTTCCAACGAGACTAAATACTTAGGACGCAGTTGTGGAGACAAAAATCTAAAAATTTCACTAATTAACAAGTGATGTAGGGCAGGCCAGAGTTCGGGATGCTCTAAATACGGGTCCATACCGGGAAAGGGAGATGGCATTGATGTGACTCCTTGACTCAAGTCTATTTATAGTTTAGCAACATTTTTTTGGGGAATTTAGGGCCGATCGCACTTCCGGTAAAATAGAATAATTCCTATTTGTGGAAGGGCGACCGCACTTTTCAACAATTAAACTTCGATCGGCAATTGTGTTTGAATTGGAACGCTGTTTTCATTTAACACGGACACCGCATTTACGAAAACAATTGTATGCGGGACTGCGGGCATTAAACGGCGCAGTGCATTTAGGTAAGATTCGGCATCGGGGCGGCGGCTGAAACGGGCGACTGTTAACCGCTGACATTTGGGGAGGTGGCGAATTATGCACCAAGGTTGAAGTCGATCGCGATATGTCGGTTGTTTTGGTATCATAGGAAAATCCTTCCCACTTTTGTGGGTGGTGAATGAAAGGCGATCGCTCTTGATTTCTCAGGTCGGAGGGCGATCGCTATTAACTGTATATTCATTAAATTACGAGTAGTCGTAATTGTCAAGGGCGGAATGGGACGAATTAGACTGCGAGTTCGAGAACTTGCTCAAGAGAAGGGTTGGACTCTCAGGGAAGTCTCCAACAGAACGGGTATTCCATACACTACGATCGCCACCTATGCCAGTTCTCCAGGTATGGCAACTGTTGACTACACGGCTTTGGACAAGATGGCTCGTGCTTTTGAGATTGCGATCGAGGATTTAGTGGAAATTCTGGAACAGTAAACTGATTTATCAGCGGGAAGATGGGGCTAATTCGTTTGCGGGTTCGAGAACTAGCTGAGGAAAAGGGTTGGACGCTGAAAGAAGTCTCTGACAGAACGGGAATTCCCTACAGCACGGTTAAAAAATACGCCCAAGCTCCCAAAATGGCAACGGTGGACTATACGGCTTTGCAGAAACTTGCTGCTGTCTTCGATTTGATGATCGAAGATTTGGTTGAGGTTTTGGAACGGTAAACTGATTTGTGATTTAGTTTTTGCACTTGTTGCAACAGTCCGTCGGGGGTTGAAACCCCCGCCTCAAAGCTCAAGTCGTCTAAAGACGACTGAAAAGGCGATCGATCTCCGCTTCAATCCTTTTTTTTAAATTTTTAATCAATCCTTTCTTCAGTCCACTTAAGTGGACTTTCGCTTTGAGGCAGGGGTTGAAACCCCTGCCGGAATCTGGCAACAAATGCAAGATATCAGTTCGATCGCATTAATGCGGATATTGGAATTTTCCGGTTGTAGATTAGAGTCAAGAGTTGTTCATTCTGCCGGAGTTATATTAATGCCAATTAATCGTCTGTCTGACATAGAAGAGAACTTGGAATCGCTGCGAGAGCAATTAGGGGGCAAGGAGAAGGCTCAAGTTTTAGCAAGATTAGAAGATAAAACCCTAATTAAACAGCAAATTAGAGAGCTATGTAAGGAGATTTAAGAAGAGGAAGAAAAGTATTGGCAGGTTCTCGCTCAGCAAACGAAAACGGTAGAAATTCCCGAACAGGAAGCTGAGATTATTGTTGCCGAGATAGTCGAAGAAGTTGGGCAAATTGAAGTGCAGCGACAGTATCCCGATGAGGTAATTCAGATTTTGCAGGAGATTCGGGACAAGCTGAACCAACCGGGACCGACAGCAGCCGCGAAACTTAAAGGCGTAATCTCAAGCATTCCGCCGTTTGTGGGAGTTTCCTACGAGGCAGAATTGGATACAGAGAATTTTTTCCAGCAGCATTTCCCAACGTTTCGGAAATTGATTAAAGTATTAGCAAAAAAGTCCTAGGGCGTCGGTTCAGTATTAGGAGTTGACAAAACAAACTGAAAATGATAGGTGAATTGAAAAGCCTGTTAAATTC
>NZ_JAUBSH010000161.1:0-6341 GCF_036704705.1 Microcoleus sp. K1-B1
AAATGCTAAAACTTCGTTGTGCTTACCTCAACGATCTCTTGGCCATTTGAGGCTTTTGCAAAACCGGGATGCTCCCCTTGGGATCTTGCTTAGAGTTGCATCTTTTTAAACTGGTATCACAATCGATAAATGGGTATAAATATCTAAAACTGCCCAAACAACAAAAAGCAAGCTGAACGTTGGTAGATTCGATTCAATTGCTCGCCCGCGAGAACTCACACAATATAATAGAAGATAGATTTTTAGTATAGGCGAGATTCCTACCTTGACTACTCCGATTCCTCAAAACTTTGTGCAAACGATCGCCAAACAACGCGGTGTCACAGATGCCGAGTTAGAAACTGTGTTTATGGCTCTCGACGGTCAATCTACGGCGACGATCGCCACAAAGCTTGGCATTAGCGACATCGCCGTTCGCAAAAGACTCGGCGAAGTTTACAAAAAGTTTCAGATCGGGGGGAACGGCCCTGGAAAGCTTTCGGAATTGAGGCATCAGTTGCTGTTTTCATACCACATCGATCAGGGAACGAGCGATTTTAGTGGAGGTAAAGGCTCTCTATTGAAGATGGCCATCGGACACCGACAGGAAGATTGGGGCCAAGCACCGGATGTTTCGGTTTTTTACGGACGGAGTGAAGAATTAACTACTTTAAAGCAGTGGATTGTATCAGATAATTGTCGCCTGGTAGCGCTGCTTGGTTTGGCTGGTAGCGGCAAAACAACTCTGTCGGTGCAGTTGGCAAAACAGATACAGAATGAGTTTGATTTTGTGATTTGGCGATCGCTGCGATCGACACCCGCACCATCCGACTTCCTAGGAAGCTTAATTCAACTTTTTTCTAACCCACAAAAACCAGATGTGCCGTTAGCGGAGCCCGCCCCTACGGGGGCTACGCCAACGAAGAGGATCGACCTCAACAGCAAAATTTCGCGATTGGTCGAGTATCTGCGAAAACACCGCTGTCTGGTAATTTTAGATGATTTTGAAGCAGTTCTCAGACCCGAAGAATTAGCCGGCCACTACCGCGAAGGTTACGAAGGATATCGAGATTTAATCGTGCGGCTGTGTGAGGTCAATCACAATAGCTGTTTACTGCTAGTTAGTTCGGAAGAACCTACGGAACTGGCTTTGCTGGCGGGAGAAAAAGTGCGGTCTTTAAAACCTGCTATTTCCGAGGAAATAGCGCGGGAAATTTTCCAAGAAAAAGGTTTGTCGCCTCAAGCTCAAGAGTTAGAAATCTTGTTATCTCGGTACGGAGGCAATCTGCTAGCCTTAAAGATTGTAGCGACAACAATTAACGAGTTTTTTGAGGGAAATGTTTTAAAGCTTTTGGAAGCAACGGCTTTATTTATTGAAGAACATATCAGCAATTTGCTGGCGCAGCAGTTCGATCGAATGTCGAGTTCTGAACAAGAGATTGCCTACTGGATTGCTATTGCTCAAATCCCGATTTCCCTGGCGACTTTGCGAGAGCAGATGTTGGTCAATTCATCGCTTTCGGATTTGCTGAAAAATCTCGATTCTCTGGGTCGTCGCTCGCTGATTGACAAAATTAGTGAGGGCGGGGAAACTGTTTTTATGCTTCAGCCTTTGATTGTGCAATATGTGACCGACAGATTAGTCGATCAGATTCGAGCGGAGGTTTTGGAGACGGTTAAGACCCAAGGAATAGAAAGAATGGGACTGTTGAAAACTCACAAATTGATCATCAATATTGCTAAACGGAAAGGGGATAAAGGCGAGCGAAGTAGCTCTATTTTAGCATTAGTAAAAAATCGGTTGCAAGTGTTGTTTGTGAAAAAGACAGGCTCTGAAGAACCGCTAAATATCTTGAAGAAAGTTACCTCTGATATGGAGGATAAATCGATTCTTGAGGTGGGATATGCTAGGGAGAATCTGGCCCAGATTATTTCTGAAATTCAGCGATAAAAAAAAAGCGATCGCCCTTTGACAAAAGCGATCGCCCAATTTTCAACACAAACAGAGTGCGATAAAATTATTTGACAATGCCAAAAAGCGATGCAGATTCAGACCCTGTAATTTTGTCCAAAGCAGGCGATTTTTGAGCTTGAGCAATTTTGGGAACCAAAAGTTGATTCGCATAAATCCGAGGATTTTGTTGAGCAATTTGGATGTAAGATTGGCGGACTTCTGCGTTGACTGCGACTGTCTTGGCATCGTAGACTTGCATCGCCATGTTGGGATAAAAACCAATGCCGACAATCGGTATCAAAAAGCAAAATGCGATCGCCACTTCCCGAGGTTTAGCATCAATAAACGGTGCATCACCAGGCAAAACGCAACTATTACCAAAACAAACCGCTTCATCCAGATTGTTTCTCTGATTCTGCAAATTTAGATCCTCAAGGTCGCAAGCCGCTAGTCTCCCACAGTTGTAAAATAACTGTCGCAGCATCGAGAGCAAATAAATCGGCGTCAAAATCAGTCCTACTGCCGCCAGGAACACTGTCACCGCGCGGAAAGAACCGCTGTACATATCGCTAGTGGCGACGCCCATAAACACTGACAATTCGCTAGCAAAACCGCTCATTCCGGGGAGTGCCAAAGATGCCATCGCGCCTGCGGTAAACAAAGCAAACACTTTCGGCATGACTTTTCCAATCTCGCCCATCTCGTCCATGATCATTGTATGGGTGCGATCGTAAGTAACGCCAGCCAGGAAAAACAATACTGAGGCGATTAAACCGTGGGAAATCATTTGCAACAGCGCCCCGTTGATTCCCAAATCCGTGAAGGAAGCAATACCCAACAACACAAATCCCATGTGAGAAATCGACGAATTCGCTAAGCGGCGCTTCATGTTCGATTGACCGAAGGAATTCAGCGCGCCGTAGATAATATTGACTACGCCGAGCACCGCCATAATCGGTGCAAAGTAAACGTGTGCTTGGGGAAGAAGTTCCAAATTCAGCCGAATCAGTCCGTATCCGCCCATTTTCAGCAATACGCCGGCCAGAATCATCGACACGGGAGAAGATGCTTCACCGTGGGCATCAGGTAGCCAAGTGTGGAAGGGGAAAATCGCCAGTTTCACACCGAAGGCAATTAACAATCCCGCATAAAGGAATAATTCTAAACCTAGGGGGTAGTCTTTCAAGCCGAGTTCTACCATGTCGAAGGTGGGGGTGCCTCCGCCGTAGAATGCCATTGCTAAGGCAGCTATCAAAATAAAGATGGAAGCGCCTGCGGTGTAAATCAAGAATTTGGTAGCTGCGTAGCGACGGTTTTGTCCGCCCCAAATCGAGATTAGCAGGTACACCGGAATTAGTTCTAGTTCCCAGACAATGAACAGCAGCATGATGTCTTGGGCGACGAAAACTCCTATCTGCGCGGAGTACATCACCAGCATTAGGAAGTAGAAGAGTCGTGGCTTGCGATCGACTTCCCAGGCTGCAAAAATAGATAGAGTCGTCACCAATCCCGCCAACAGTACCAACGGCACTGAGAGTCCGTCAACCGAAACAGACCAGTTGAGACCTAAAGAAGGTATCCAGGAATATTGCTCTACGATTTGGAAAGTAGAGATGCTTGGATCGTAATGAGTCCAAAACACCCAGCACATTAATACAAAATCTGCAATACCTACGCCTAGGGCATACCAGCGAATGGTTTTGCCGTCTGTATCCGGCAGAAAAGGGATGGCGAGGGAAGCTAGCAGGGGTAGGATGACAATTGCGGTCAGCCAAGGAAATTGATCCGCTACCATAGTGAGAATAAATACTTAGTTGGAAGTTACCCAAATTATAATACTAAATTTAATTAAAACTTAAGATTTATTCATAAATATTTTTTATATCCAGACAAATGCGGATAAAAATATCACGAATTGCTACACACGTCAAGGGTTATTCGATTTTTGATTTTCGATTCAGGACTTACGAACAAAAAAATATAGCGTTTTGTAGGGGCAATCTGCCTGTGGTTGCGTCTATTCTGGTAGATACTTGGGTGAAAGTGGAGTTTTTCATAGGGCGGAGTTGCTCTGACTGATAGTTCTCCTCCCTCTGCTTCCGAGAGCTAGTACCTAGATAGCAAATAAGTAGACAGAATGGTACAGTTGTAGACAAAACTACGGTGTACCATTTTGTTTAAACTCGCGCGTTTTTGCAAAAAAGCTGGGATTGTCAGTAAAAACACTCCAGCGTTGGGATGTCTCAGGGAAGCTACCGGCCAAGCGCACCCTATCAGGTCATCGGTTTTACACAGAAGACGATCTCTTGATAGCTAACGGATTGAAGCCCATAGAAGCCAAACGAAAAATCGTAGTTTACTGTCGAGTTTCATCCAGCGGGCAAAAGCCAGAACTCAAAAACCAGATGCTAGCAATGGAAGCCTTCTGCCTAGGTCGAGGGCTAAGCGTTGATGACTGGATATCGGAAATTGGCGGTGGACTAAACTTTAAGAGAAAAAAGTTTCTAGCAATTATGCTGTCAATGCTTAAGGGTGAAATATCAATAATCGTAATTGCACACAAAGATAGGATGTGCAGATTTGCCTTTGAATTCATCCAAGAACTTGCCGTATCAGTCGGATGTGAAATTATAGTCGCCAACCAAGAATCACTGTCTCCTCAACATGAATTAGTAGAAGACCTGATGGCAATAATTCACTGTTTCTCCTGTCGGTTATACGGTCTACGAAATTACTCCAAGGAAATCAAAGAAAATTTAAAAAATGCTATTGACAAACCTGTACAGGACGTGGCAGAGTTAAACAAAAAAATCCAGTGTTGAGGTCGAACAATGCTTCTATCCATCAAAACAAAGTTAAAGCTAAACAAAAGTCAATCAACAGTTATGAGTAAACACGCTGGCATAGCGAGGTTTACTTATAATTGGGGACTGGCTACTTGGAACAATCTTTATCAAGATGGATTGAAGCCCAACAAATACCTGCTCAAGAAATTCTTCAACAATCATGTAAAACCTGAGTTCACTTGGATTAAAGAAACGGGAATATGTCAGAAGATTACCCAATATGCTTTTGACCATCTTGGAGATGCGTTCTCTAGATTTTTCTCAAAAAAAGGTGGGTATCCTAAGTTTAAAAAGAAGGGGTATCACGATTCCTTTACGATTGATGCTGGCGGTAAACCTATCCCGGTAGGTGGTACGTCTATAAAGTTACCGACAATCGGCTGGATAAAAACCCACGAAGGATTGCCTCATACAACTTGCAAGTCAATTACCATTTCGCGCACTGCCGATAGTTGGTTTATCGCTTTTGCCTACGAACAAAGTCCTGAGCCGACCATCAAAACTCATAAGGTTGTAGGAGTAGATTTGGGAGTGAAAGAGTTGGCTATGCTTTCAACTGGCGTAGTATTTCCGAACCCAAAGCACTACAAAGCGCATCTCGCAAAACTTAAGAGATTGTCAAGAGTCTTAGCGAGAAAGGTGAAAGATTCCAATAATAGATATAAAGCCAAAATTGAACTAGCAAAGCATCATGCAAAAATAGCAAACCTCAGAAAAAATACTCTACATCAAATCACTACTTACTTATGCAAAAACCACGCAACGATAGTAGTAGAAGATTTGAAGGTCGGTGGAATGCTAAAGAATCACAAACTAGCTCAGGTAATAACTGATTGTGGATTCCATGAATTCAAGCGCCAGTTAGAATACAAAGCTAAAAAGTTTGGCTGTGAGATCGTCGTTGCCGACCGCTGGTTCCCATCAAGCAAGACCTGTTCAAATTGCGGACTAATCCAAGGTATGCCGTTAAAAGAAAGGACTTATAACTGTGAAAGTTGCGGTCATTCGATAGACAGGGATTTGAATGCAGCAATAAATTTATCACGGTTGGCTAAACCGTGAAAGCTTACTGAGGGATAGCCGCTCCCATGCCCCCGATGAAGTAAGAAGCAAATGTCTAGACTTGTCTAGTATTTGTATAGCAGAAACTCCATCACGATCGCCACATTAGCACCATCAGTATGAGGAGTATAACTACGGCGAATTACCCCATCTGCTAGAGGATGCACTTGGGGCACATAAAACCAGTCTGGAGCTTTGACAACAATCTTTTTATTGACTGTGGCGACTAACCCCAAATTAGAGGCAATCAGCATTTCTGGCTGGATACATCCTGCGGCTCCCAGTGCATCGGTGAGACCAGCAGCGAGAGAAGGTTGTTGAATATTTTCCACCGGATCGTCGGGTAATACGAAGTTAGCTGGTAGGGGTTCCCAGGTGATGGTTGGTTTGGCTTTGATAGACGGGGCTTCGAGTACCATTGTATTGGGTGCATCTCAGTTTGGCAAATACATCAAATTGAAAGTTGACCATTGAGATAAGCACAGCGAAGAGCAAGGATA
>NZ_JAUBSH010000162.1:0-1438 GCF_036704705.1 Microcoleus sp. K1-B1
CTGTGGCTCCACTATTTGTTCCTGTACCATTGGCTGTTTCACCTGTCAAAGCAATTCGGTTGGCAAAATTATCATTGACTGGAGGGGGAGGAACAATATTAAGTTGAATCTCACCTGTAGCACTGCTAAAACCATCAACAGCTATTTGATAGGTTGTCCCGGCTGTGGCATCCAGGCTAAGCAGGCTAGTATATCCACTCCCTGCCCCATCATCATCGTAGCCAATCAGAGTGAGGTTATTAACCGCAGAACCAGTGAAAACCGACAAGAAAGTATCGAAATTACTATTTTTGGTGTCAATAGTAAAAGTCCCGGTACTGGGTGCTGTCCAAGACCACCACACCGAGTTAGTTGTCCCACTTTGGGTAGGTTCGTCTACTTCTCCTGTCGCTCCAATATTTGACCCTGTTGTACTCACGGGTACGCCACTTAGCAGAGTCCGGTTAGCAAAATTATCATTGGTCGCCCCTGGTGGGGTAGATCCCCCCAAAGCTGAATTAATATTCAGCCTACCTCCTGAAACCGTATTACCACTCAAAGTGGGAATAGGGTCAGTTGTTTGCATGAGCCTGTTTTTAACTTGCTGTGCTGTCCAAGTGGGATTTTGAGACCACAGCAACGCCGCCGCCCCGGTGACATGGGGAGATGCCATTGATGTCCCATCCTTAAAGCCATAAGTTCCTCCGGGTGTGGTGCTATAAATACCAGAACCGGGCGCTCCTAAATCAACTGTGGTGGCTCCATAGTTGGAGAAAGAGGAGAGTGCATCGGTGTCGGTGGTTGAGGCAACAGAGATAATATTAGATAGATCGTAGCTGGCAGGATAAGCAGGCGTTATGTCATTGTTCTGTCCGTAGTCATTACCCGCCGCAGCAATAAATAAAGCTCCTTGTTGTCCGGCGGTATTGATAGCATCGTATAGGCTTTGACTGAAGCCTCCGCCTCCCCAAGAGTTATTAGTAAGTTTGACTCCCTTCGCCGTTGCATAGTTAATGGCAAGGATTGCATCAGATGTATAGCCGAAACCCTCATCTGATATAAACTTAAGTGGCATAATATTGGCATTCCAGGCAACCCCGGTCACACCAACACCATTATTCCCTTTTGCGGCAATGGTTCCCGAAACATGGGTGCCATGTCCGTCGACATCCATCGGGTCATTGTCGTTATAGGCAAAGTCCCAGCCGCGAACATCATCTATATATCCGTTATTGTCGTTATCAATGCCATCTCCAGCAATTTCCCCTGGATTTGTCCAGATATTCTCCACTAAGTCGGGGTGGTTGTAATCAACCCCCGTATCAATAACGCCGATAACTAAGTTTGGGTTGCCCTGTTGAATATCCCAGGCTTCGGCTGCATCGATGTCTGCATCGGCTGTTCCCCCAGTTTGACCTGTGTTGTTGAGTGCCCATAATTGGGAATAGCCAGGATCATT
>NZ_JAUBSH010000162.1:1538-6263 GCF_036704705.1 Microcoleus sp. K1-B1
GGGAGTTGTGGCTTGGGGTGTAATTGTTGGTACTTTTTCTTGACCAGGACTAGGTTTTTGGACATCCTCAACGGTGATGCTAGGTTTTTCGACATCATCATTGGGAGTTGTGGCTTGGGGTGTAATTGTTGGTACTTTTTCTTGACCAGGACTAGGTTTTTGGACATCCTCAACGGTGACGCTAGGTTTTTCGACATCATCAAGGGTGATGATATAATCCGGCTCTATGTATTCAATGCGGGGATCATCCTTATAAGCGGATATTGTTTCTTCAACCTTTCCTGAAGGAATCTCCCAAATGTCAATCCCAAGTTGTGAGGCTTTGGTGACTTTGGTCACTCCGATTTCTGCCTGCAAGTTGGTAATTTGACTTGAATTCGCGGTGGGCTTCAGTTTGACTATTACACGATTTGAGTTAAAATTGTTAGCCATGATATTGTCGGTTTCTCCTAGAAAGTTGGTTGTTTCACTCGCACTAGCGGTCGGATAGGGAATGTTGCCAGAGGTTGATAAATTCTTGCGATCGGGCAATAGTGTGTCAGATATCGTATTTTTTCCTTTTTTTATGGGTTGAGGTTACTTTTGTCGTAAGGATTCAGGTCACTGAACTCCTTGCTGGGCAAAGACTTTAGATATGGAGCTTGATACTAAATCAATCTCTATTCTCAATAAACCACGGAAAACTGTCACTTCTCCTCGTTTATTGACAATTAACCACGAAAGACAAAAACCCTTATTTTGCCCTAAAACCCTTGCCAGACAAGCGTTGGAGCCGCAAGTTTTTAGACCTGAATCCTTACCTTTTGTCTTGCGTGTAAAAATGCAAGCGAGTTCAAATTAATGAACAAAAGTTTAGAAAATCGTCAAACTCGCTTAACTTTCCGCCGCTATGTCTCTATCATCAGAAGTACGCCGGAGGTTGTATGCGTTTTGTAATGAAACTTTATACTGAGTTTTTCAGAACGAGTAGGAAATGGCATCGTTAGACATTTTTTTCTTCCGGTGAAAGTGTTGCCTGTAACCAATCTCCATACCTGCCGACAAAAAGATGTAGTTTTTTATACTCTTTTAATTCAGTATAATTTCCTGTAATACAAAAAAATAATATCAGTTTTTATAAGCCAGCGCATCAGTAATATTTCTGAAAAGTCTAATCCAATTAGATTAATAACTAAGTATATTTATGTATAATTTTCCTGAAAAAGGATGAAGAAACCATCGCACATCCCCGGGGATGTGCGGGGGTGCGAGACTTGGATACAAAGCAAAGAGACACAGGCTTTCAGGCTTAAATCGATCGGAAGCTCTTCTGTAAAACTTCAATCATTCGAGTTTCACACCCGTTTCCTGCGATAAAAGCCCTACAAAAAACTAAAAAATCTCCCCAACAATCATCCCCGCCAATATCACAAACCCCACCCAAACATTTTGGCGGAAGATTTGACCGTAAACCGGCTTGGGAATATCCGCATTCCGCAGTTGACTGTACTGCAAAAACCACAAAATAGCCGCCGCACTAATTGCCATCCAAAAACCAATGTGCAAGTGCAGATTAATTCCCATTGCCGTCAATAAACCGACAGTCCCCACAAAGAAAAAACCCACAGCATTAGCCGCATAATCCCCGAAAAATATCGCGCTGGAATTCACCCCCAAACGCAAATCGTCTTCCCGATCGCTCATCGCATAAACTGTATCAAATCCCATCGTCCACAGCACAACAGCACCCCACAGCAGCCAAGTCGCTAATTCTAATTCGTCAACGGCCGCGCTCCAACTAATTAAAACTGCAAAACCCCAGGCTATTGATAATACTAATTGCGGCACTGGAAAGAATCTTTTTGCCAGCGGATAGCAGATAATTACTGGTACGGCGGCGATACACAGCCAGAAGCTTAAAGGATTGAGATAAAAAGCGAGAATCGCGGCGCAAGCAAAGGAAATTAATGCAACTCCTATTCCAGTTTGCACGGTGAGGGCGCGGGATGCTAGGGGGCGCGATCGCGTTCTTTCTACTTCGGGATCGATATCGCGATCCCATAAGTCGTTGATGACGCATCCAGCCGCACTCGTGGCTAAGGTTCCCAACACAATCACGCCCACCAATGCTGCGGGCGGCCTACCGTCGGCTGCTAAAAAGACGGCCCAGAGGGCTGGAATCATTAAAATCAGCCTTCCTGCTGGTTTGTCCCACCTCAAAAGCCTCACGACGGTTAGCAATGTGGATTCGGGTTGGCGATCGAGCTCTTTAAGCATTTCAATTCTAGATTTGATATTTTTAACTCTAGATTTTATCAAATTTTAGGCACAATCACTTACTATCTCTGCTGCCGATCGCACTTCTGCCGAAATTTAAAACAGGTAAAAGTCTTGACCAGTCAGCCATTCCAAGTTTTTGCTAATTTAATAGAATGCCTAACTGGATTCGTGAAATAATCATAAGTATCTGTCAACCCCGATACTCCAATGGTTAATTCACTTGCTTCTGCGGAGTCAAATCGCATTATTGCTGCTATTGATATGGGTACTAACTCATTTCACATGGTGGTGGCGCGCATCGATCCGAAATTACCCGCGTTTACGATTATTGCTAGAGAAAAAGATACGGTTCGGTTGGGCGATTGTGAGGTTAAGACAGGGCGCTTGAAGTCCGAGGTTATGGAAAGGGCGATCGCCACTCTGCGCCGTTTTCAAGATATTGCTAAAACTTTCAATGTCGAACAAATTATTGCTGTGGCTACGAGTGCGGTTCGGGAAGCTCCTAACGGGCGAGATTTTCTCCAACAAGTTGCTGAAGAATTAGACCTGAATGTGAGTTTAATTTCCGGTCAAGAAGAAGCGCGGAGAATTTATCTCGGCGTTCTTTCTGGTATGGAGTTTAACAATCAGTCCCAGGTAATTATTGATATTGGGGGCGGTTCTACGGAGTTAATTTTAGGAGACAGTTCTGAGCCTCGCTGTCTCACCAGTACAAAAATTGGTGCTGTTCGCTTAACAGGACAATTTGTTAAAACTGACCCGATTACTAGGGAGGAGTTTGCTTATTTGCAAGCTTATATTCGGATTTCGCTGGAAAGACCGATCGACGAATTGCGAGCTCAATTCCATGCTGGCGAACCTTTGCGCTTGATTGGCACTGCTGGAACCATCGAAACTCTGGCCACAATTAACGCTCGCGAAAAGTTGGGAACAGTGCCGAGTCCCCTAGCCGGATATCAGTTAAGTTTAAAAGATTTGCGCGATTTAGTCAATCGCTTTCGCAAACTTTCTTATGCCGAAAGGTTGGCAATTCCGGGAATGTCGGACAAGCGCGCCGAAATCATTCTGGCAGGCGCTTTGATTTTGCAGGAAGCTATGATACTATTAGGAATTGAATCGCTGACTGTTTGCGATCGGTCTCTGAGAGAAGGCGTAATTGTTGACTGGATGCTGGCGCACGGTTTAATTGAAAACCGCTTACGCTATCAAGGTTCAATCCGCCAGCGTAGCATTCTCCACATGGCTGACAAATATCAAGTCAATTTAGAACAAAGCGAAAGAACCGCAGCATTTACTCTCAATTTCTTCGACCAAACTCAAGGAATTCTACACAACTGGGGAAGCGAAGAACGCGAGTTGCTTTGGGCTGCGGCAATTCTGCACAACTGCGGTTTGTACGTCAGTCATTCAGCGCACCACAAGCATTCTTACTATTTAATTCGCAATGGTGAGTTATTGGGTTACACTGAAACAGAGATTGAAGTCATTGCCAATTTGGCTCGCTATCATCGGAAAAATCCTCCTAAAAAGAAGCACGAAAATTTTATTGTTCTTCCGAAAAAATACCGGGAACTCGTCAGTAAATTGCATCCTTTTCTGCGGTTAGCTGTGGCTTTAGATAGGCGGCAAATAGGCGCAATCTCTGATTTCCAATGCCAACATCGCCCCGAAGTTAGAGAGTTTCACTTGCGCCTACAACCGCTCAATCCCGAAGACAATTGCGCTCTAGAAATGTGGAGTTTGGATTATAAAAAACCGTGTTTTGAATATGAGTACAATCTCAAGTTAGTGGCAACTTTAGAGCCGACTCTCGTTCCAGTTTAAAGACGAGGTAGAGCCGGGGAACGAGAAACTGTAGGGTGGGCAGTGCCGTAGATAGTAAAGGTGGTGAAGAAGACCCTCAAACGCTTAAAATCTCGAAGGCTACTATCGTTAAATCTTTTTCTTTTAACGGGCGATCGGCAATAAACCTAGTTTATTGCCGATCGCCAGCCGATAGGATGAGGTAAAGCCAGTTGATCGCACCAATACCCTAGAGGGACAGTGCGCATCAACAAACTAGGAGATTGCATGAGGGGGTGACAACCCGGCTGAAACCTTTATGGACCAAGCGTTAAGGCTCCTGAACCTCCAAAAAGATATCAGCGATTATGACGAGCTTATTGACAATTATGATAGTAGCGATCGCCGCCGCTCCTTATTCTCCGTTATCTACCGCCGAAAAATTCGTGATCGCACACACATATCTTTTTTGAGGCTGATCAACTCAAACCCTTGTCTAATATGTCTTTCAACTTGCTTGTCACCCCGTCAGAACCGAGCCTCTATAAACAAAGTCCGACAGGCACTTAATTCCCTGTCGGACTTTCTCAAAAAACCCGGTTTGTTGGCTAATTTTTCCGATTGGGATTGACAGCTCATCCTTCGATTATGCAGCGCCAATCCTTGAGGTTATCGTTAGATAAA